>JALOOI010000372.1 GCA_025454495.1 Anaerolineae bacterium | reverse complement strand
CAGCAGGATGCCGGTGAGCAGCAGGGCCGGGCCGCGCCGGGCGTGCAGAAAGCCCCACACGAACAGCAGCAGCAGGAAGGTGAAGAAAATTTCGGTCATCACCAGCGAGGCCAGGTAAAATAAAGCGCCATTGATGAGCAGCAGCCCGCCGGCCACCAGCGCCGCGCCGTCGCCATAATAACGCCCGGCCAGCGCCACCGTCAGCAGCACCACCAGCGCCAGCAGCACCGATTGCAGCAGCAGAATGGGCGGGATAATGCGCTCCGTGCCGGTGAACAGCAGCACCCCGGTCAGAAACAGCGGGTAGCCGGGCAGCCGGTACGCCTGGTTCCAGAACTCCGGCTGATCGTCGGCGGTACGCTGGCACAGCAGGTCAGCCGTGGGGATGCAGTCGCGGTAGCCATAGCCGGCCAGCAGGTTGAGCGCATAACCAGGATAATAATCCAGCTCATTCCCTGGCTGAAAAGTGAAATTTTGCCGGGTGCGGGCGGTATGGGTCAGCGAGATGGCGCAGGCCAGCAGGGCGAAGACCACCGGCAGCACATAATGCCGCGCTGTCATGAACCTGCCCCGGCCAGCAGGGTGATGTCGGCCAGCGTGAGCGCGTCGGTGTCGTTCACCGGCAGGCGGGCGGCGGCATCGTTCAGGTCATACAGCCCCACGATGAGCCGGTAAGGGCCCGGCGCAGCCTCCGGCGGGATGAGCAGGGCATGGCGATCTTCGATGGGGGTGCCCGACGGCCACGCCGTCGTCAGTGCCGCGCCGCCGCCAGGCTCACTGTCGCGCTGCGCCACCAGCCCGCCATCCGCATTCAAAAGCTGCACGAACACTTTATAGCGCGTCGTCAGCGGCGCATCGGTCTGCCAGGTAAGCTGCACCTGAAGCACATCGCCGGGGTGCAGGTCGGTGCCGCTGAGGGCGTACCCGGTCAGCCGGATGTGTGCGCCAAAACGGGCATCGCCGGCCACCGGCGGCAGCAGCGGCCCCGGGGTCACATAGCGCACCACGCGCAGATCATCCCACCAGGTATCGCTGAGCTGGAACGCGCCGGCGTTGAGGGTGCTTTCCAGCACGCCCTGCGGATCCTGTTCGGCCGCGCCATACAGCACCACATAAAGCTGCTGCGCCCCGGCCAGGATGCGCCGGGTATCGCCGGCCAGATCGTCCCCGGCGGGCAGCGGGTACACCGGGGCGGTACCGCGATAATAATAACCGAAGATTTCCTGTAAGCCGGGGGCGCTCAAAATGATGGCATCGTCGGGGACGGCGGCGCGGGCCAGCCAGGCCGCCAGCCCGCGATAATCGTCGCGCTGGTAGCGCGGATCATCGTACAGCGGGGCCAGACCGTTGGCCAGCGTGAGCATGAGCGCGGCGCTGGCCACGACGGCCGCCACTCTGGGCACATGGCGCAGGGCATTCGTCTGGCGCGGGCGCAGCGTCCACAGCGTCATGATGCCGCGGCTGAGCCACAGCGCAAAGCCAATTTGCGCCGGGATGAGGAAGCGCAGATAGCGGGCATACAGCCCCAGCCCCACATACACCACCGTGGAGACCACCACCCACAGCGGCGGCAGCAGCAGCGACCACCAGGCGCGGCGCGGCGCACCCGGCAGCAGCACCAGCCCGAACAGCAGCAGAAAATAGATCACCGCGCCCATGCCGCCCAGGGTGTCCTCAAAGGTGATGCCGGCCGCATACCAGCCCTGAATCGTCCGCAGCAGCACATCCAGGCTCAGTTGATCGCTGATGTTGGGCTGTGACCCCACCTGGGATACCGCCGTGCCGGCCCAGGGCAGGAAAAACGCCAGGCTCAGCAGGTTGGCCGCGCAATACAGGGCCAGGCCGCGCCCCACGCGCCGCGCCCGCTGCGCCACGGGTTCACCGGGGGAGTGTGCGCCGGCCTCGGCCAGCAGCCACAGCACGGCCAGCCCGCCCTGGGCCAGCAGCACCAGCGCATAGCTGACGTGGGTATACAGCCCCAGGGCGTTGCACAGCCCCAGGTACAGCGCGTTACGCCCGGTGGGCCGCCGCCAGAAGCCCACGAACAGCCACATGCTGGCCGCGCTCACGGCGGCCTGCATGGCATACATGCGCGTCTCCTGGGCATAGGTGATGCTGAAGGTGTTGAGGGTGACGAAGGCGGCGGCCGCCAGCCCGGCCGGCACGCCGTACAGCCGCCGCCCCAGGGCATACGTCAGCGCCACGCTGAGCAGGCTGAACCACACCGACAGCGACCGCAGCGCGAATTCACTGGAGCCGGTGAAATCTTCATACAGCGCCAGCAGCCCGAAGTAGCCCGGCACATGCACGTTGCGCTGCAACGCCGGGATCAGTTCCGCCAGGGTGCGCTGTGAATGCCCGTAGGCCACGCCTTCATCGTACCAGAAGGACTGCACCCCCAGGTGGTGCAGGCGCACGGCGGCCGCCAGCAGCAGCAGCGCCAGCAGCAGCAGGCGGGTGAGGGCACGCGGGGAGAGCGTCATGCGGGCCTCCAGCGCCGGCGCAGCGCCAGCAGCACCACGCCGGCCGTGGTCAGCAGCAGGGCCAGCCCGGCCAGGATGACCGG
>JALOOI010000371.1 GCA_025454495.1 Anaerolineae bacterium | reverse complement strand
TGGATGGGGATGATGGGCATGGCGGACGACCTCCATCATGAATATGCCCGGCGTGTTATCAGCGGGCGCGGCGGCGCTTAGGCCGGGTTTTCCGGTGGCAGGGGTGGTAAAATTGCGTCCAGCTTTTCGATCAGTGGCACTAAATCTTTATGGACGGTTGACCAGATCAGATCATGTTTGATCCGGTCATAGCCATGGACCAGCCACTGGCGCATCCCGATCATTGCATCCCACGGTATCTGCGGGTATTGCCCGCGCGTTTCTCTGGTGATCTGTGCGGCGGCCTCACCAATGATTTGCAGCGCGTGGGCCAGGGCATACGCGAACAGTAGATCATCTTTCAGCGCCTGCTCAGTGCGCCCCTGACTGAATTTCAGCGCGTTTTGCGCTGCATCACGCATATGTCTCAGGCGGAGTTCATCACGCTCGTTCATAAATGATCTCAGCGCTCTGCATCACTTTTTTCTTGATGTATGGACTCAGCGAATCCGGTGTTGTCAGGTCAACGGAACGCCCGAAGATGCTCTCCAGTTCCATGCGCCAGGTGTAAAATTCCCACCCCGGCACATGCTGCGGGTCAAACTCCACCAGGACATCAATATCGCTGTCCGGCGTGAAATCGTCGCGCAGCACCGAACCGAACAGCCACAACCGCACCACATGATGCTGCTCACAGAACGCGGCCAGCGCGGCACAGGGCAGGGGGATGGCGGTATGGATGGGGATGATGGGCATGGCGGACGACCTCCTCCCTGCGATTATACACCCATTGTGCCCGCGGCCATGCATTTGTCATTCGCCGGCAAAGGTTTTAGAATACAGGCTGTACCACGTACCAGCCTCTAAAAATAAGGGAGTCATTGTGACACGCAAACGTGCCGGTCTTTTACTGCTCCTGCTCATCGTCAGTGCGCTGACGTTGCGGGGTGCCGCGGCCCAGGAGGGCGATGTGCTGATGGACATCGGGTTTCGGCCGGATGTCGATGGGTTTTCTTTCCCCAATTATGGCGATGAATTTGGCGCGGTGAACCTGACGGCCGTCGAAATGGTGCGCCTGTTCGGGGAAAACGTGTGCAGCAGCGCCGTGGATGACGAAGGCGGCTGCGAACTGAACCCCAACGCCGAATTATGGATGGAAGAAATCGCCGGTGCGATGGACGGCGGCCACTGCGAAGGCATGGCCGTGCTCAGCCTGCTGTTTTACGGTTTCGCCGGCGAAGACTTTGGCCCGGATTTCTTCGGCGGGGCCACCACGGCCGAACTGACCATTGAAGACAACGAAGCGCTTCAGCGCGAGATCGGCCTGTGGTGGGCCACCCAGGCCACCACGCCGGTGGTGGATAATGAGGTGCGCGGCGTGCCCTCGCTCATCGTGGATACCCTCATCAACGCGATGGAAAATGAGCTGTACACCATCGGCATTTATATGCCCGATTTCAGCGCCGGCCATGCCATCACCCCCTATGCCGTGGTTGATCTGGGCGACGGGCTGTACCAGATCATGGTCTACGACAACAATTATCCCGGCGAAGAACGCTTCATCGAAGTGGATGTGAACGCCGAAACCTGGGTGTATACCGGCTCCACCAACCCGGAAGTGGAAGAGGACATCTACAGCGGCGATGCCGACACGCAAACGCTGACGCTGACCCCCATGCCGCCCCGGCTGGATGTGCAGGACTGCGATTTTTGCGGCGATGTCAATTTTGAAGGCAGCACCGATAACTTCACCGGGGTCAGCCTCAACGGGCGCGGCAGCCTGATTGTGACGGACGCGCAGGGCAACCAGACCGGCATCATTGACGGCCGCCTGGTGAACAATATCCCCGGTGCCCGCGTGCAGCCGGGCAAAAATGGCTGGTCGAATTATCGCCCGCCCACCATCTTTGTGCCGGTGACGATCCAGTTCACGGTGCAAATTCAGGCGCAGGCGGGCTATGGCGAGCCGGCCAGCAGCATCCTCATCAGCCGTCAGGGCGCGGTGACGGTGCTCAGCGGCATTGTCCCCGGCGAGACTGCCGCCGTGCTGGATTATAACAACGGGGCCATCCAGTACAGCGCCGGCGGCGAAGATGAAACGCTCAGCCTGCGTCAGGCGGTCTCGGTGGCGGATGGCGAAGATTTCCTGTACCAGTTCGTGGGCAGCAGCGGGGCCCTGGTGCTGGAACTGGACGCGGAGAACGGGGCGCTGCGCCTGACCGGCGATGAAGACGGCAGCACCTTTGCAGTGCTGGTGGTGCGCGTGAACGAAGATGGCAGCCGCGAAGAATTTTATACCGCCGCGCTGGAACTGACCGGCGGCAGCTTTGGCGATCTGGATGCGGCCGCCTGGACGGGGGCGCTGGAGATCGCGCTGGAAGATGCCGAAGGCAACGTCACCGGCAGCCTCTCGCTGGAGAACCAGCCCGCGCCCGATGATATGGGCTTCCCCGGTGATGCCGGCGATGGTGGCGATGGCGGCACGGGCGGTGACAGCGGCACGGGTGGTGACAGCGGCACGAGCGGCGATACCGGCACGGGCGGCGATACCGGCACGGGTGGCGATAGCGGCAGCGGTGGCGATACTGGCGGCGGTGAAGGCG
>JALOOI010000370.1 GCA_025454495.1 Anaerolineae bacterium | reverse complement strand
ACACAGAGCCACAGAGCCACAGCGCCAGGATTGAAAGGGCCGGACTCCCCGCGCCCGGGGCGCAGCCCGTCGGGGAGAGGGGCGGGGGGTGAGGGCGCGGCAAGGTCAGCAGCGTTCGTGCGCTGCCCCTCCATTCGGCTGCAATCGGGGGGCAACAGGGTCACGATGGAGCGTAACCGTGACCCTGGTACATCAGGCGGGATGAATGCGCTGCCATCACCCTGGAGCGCCGAACACGCCCCCCGCCCACGGCCCGCCGCTTAGAAGCGCTGTTTGCCCGCGCCAAAAATGCGCGACGACAGCTTAAAGCCGAACTGCTTCAGTTGATCCAGGAAGCGCGGCGGGAAGCCGGTCGGCTCCAGCGTGCCGCCGCCTTCGTGCGAATAATCGTTGCCGGCCTGGCCGGTGGTGCTGTAGACGAAGATATTTTGCAGCGTCACTTGGTTGCCTTCCATGCCCTGCATCTCGGTGAGCTGCACCACTTTCCGGCTGCCATCCTTCAGGCGCGATTGCTGCACGAACATATGAATGGCCGAGGCAATCTGCGAGCGAATGACTTCCACCGGCAAATCCATGCCGGCCATCATGCACAGCGTCTCCAGACGGGCCACAGCATCGCGCGGGCTGTTGGAATGCACCGTCGTCAGCGAGCCATCGTGGCCGGTGTTCATCGCCTGGAGCATGTCCAGCGCTTCGCCGGAACGGCATTCGCCCACCACCAGCCGGTCGGGGCGCATTCGCAGCGTGCCCTTCACCAGGTCGCGGATGGTCAGCACGCCTTCATCTTCCGTGCCGGGGATGGGCGGGCAGGTCTCCAGCCGCACCACATGGCGCTGCGCCAGTTGCAATTCCGCCGAGTCTTCCACGGTGATGATGCGCTCATCTTCCGGGATGTACGCGCTCAGCACGTTCAGCAGCGTGGTCTTGCCGGAGCCGGTGCCGCCGGAGACGACGATGTTCAGCCGCGAGACCACGCAGGCCTCAAAAAATTCGGCGACATCTTTCGTGAAGGAGCCAAATTTAATCAGGTCATCCACCGTCAGGCGTTTTTCCGGGAATTTACGGATGGTGATGGTGGTGCCCAGCAGCGCCGACGGCAGCGTGACCAGATGCACGCGCGAGCCATCCGGCAGGCGGGCATCCACCATCGGGTTCGACCGGTTGAGGCTACGCATCAGCGGCCGCACGATGCGCTGCGCCGTCCAGTACACATGCTCCTCATCGTCAAAGACGATCTCGGTTTCGCGCAGCTTGCCTTTCATCTCCGCGAAGATGATGTCCGGGCCGTTGACCATAATTTCCGAAATCCCGCGATCCTGCACCAGCGGCTGAATCGCGCCGAAGCCGAGCAGGTCATCCAGCACGCGCTCTTTCAGTTCTTCATATTCGTCCCGGCTCAGGCGTACATCCATCTTTTTCAGCACCGTATCCAGGCGCTCCACCAGGATTTTCACCTTGCTGGCATCGTAGCGGCCCCAGGTATCGGCTTCATCGGGGAAGGCCAGCAGCTTGGTACGCAGTTGTTTACGCAGCTTCAGCACGCGGCCGGTGGTGCGTTTCTTGGCCGGCACCACATAGCCGGTATCCAGCAGCCAGGTGCCATCATCGCGGACTTCGTTCACCACCACGCGGCGCACGCCGCTGCCCACGGCAAAAGGGCCGGACTCCGGCAGGGGGTCGCCCGGCTCAATGACGGGGATAAAGGCTTTTTTGGCTTCGTCTTTTTTCGGGGCTTCTCTGGGGGCTTCCTCGCGCTTCTGGCTGAGCGAAGCCGCCGCCGCGGCCGCCGAGCGCAGCGACCCGCCCCCGGCCGCCGGCGGGGGGCCGGCCGGTTCATCAGGCAGCAGGCGACTCAGCCCGTCGTCATCGTCCGAAGGCGGTCGGCCGCCGCCGTCTTTTTTGGGCGGCTGCATCTTTTTGGAAAGAAGCGACATGGTGTTTTTCCTGTATCCGGGTGAGCATTGTCTTAAGTGTATGCAAAGTTATACCCGATAGCAAGCAATCAGCGGCGCAGCACATTCACCGGGGCCGCCGGGCACAGTGGCGGTATAATAACAGCAGCAGCAGCGCCAGCCAGTCAGGAGTTCTCATGCGCGTTATTTTACAGCGGGTCACGCGGGGCAGTGTGCAGGTCAACGGCAGCATCGTCGGCGCGATTGAGCGCGGCCTGGTGGCGCTGGTGGGCATCACCCACAGCGATACCGCCGCCGAAGCCGACCTGCTGGCGAAGAAGACGGCGCATCTGCGTATCTTCGACGATGAAGCGGGCCGGCTGAATCGCTCGGCGCTGGAGACCGGCGCGGGCGTGCTGGTGGTGTCGCAGTTTACCCTGTATGCCGATGCCCGCCACGGCCGCCGGCCAGATTTCATCCAGGCGGCAAAATCCGAAGTGGCTTTCCCGCTGGTGGAATATTATGCCGAGCGCCTGGAGCATGAAGGCATCGCCCGCGTGGAAATGGGCACCTTTGGCGCATTGATGCAGGTCGAAATTCACAACGATGGCCCGGTAACGATCGTGCTGGACAGCGCCGATTTTAGCAAAAAGGAGTGAGCCGGTGAGCACACGATCCCGCCCGCGCCTGAGCAG
>JALOOI010000369.1 GCA_025454495.1 Anaerolineae bacterium | reverse complement strand
GGCAAAAGGCAACAGCAGCGCCAGCCCCAGCCCATAGATCACGATCACGATTCCGCGCCAGCGCATGGCCGCGCCCCTTTCTGTCACATCCAACACCTGCGGATAGCATCGCCGGCACAGCTTACGCCCCGCCGATGCGCTCCACCAGCGCCACGTTAAACTCTTCCAGGCTGGCGATGTGGGCATCCGCCAGGCGCAGCAGATCCTCCCCCAGGGGGAAGGCCGGGCTGGGGGCAGCAATGGCGTACATGCCGGCCGCCTTCAACGAGCGCAGGCCATTACCGGAATCTTCAATGCCCAGGCTCACGGCCGGGGTCACGTTCAGGCGGCGCATGGTCTCCAGGTAAATGTCCGGCGCGGGCTTGCCGTGGCGCATATCATCGCCATAGACCACCGTGCCAAACACCGCGTCCAGCCCCGTCAGGCGCAGCACATGGTCGATGACGGCCGTCGGCGAGCCGCTGGCCAGCGCCACGCGGTAATGCTGCGCCGCCAGATGCACCGCCGCCAGCGCACCGGGGCGGGCGGGCATATGCGCCTCATACTGGCGCATCACCCGCGCAATGACATCGGCCATAATTTGCGGCACCGTCAGCGGCGGCTGGAGGATGTCCTGCATCACCTGCGCCCATTCCACCGTGCTGCGGCCCATGGCCCGGCGCTGGTGCTCATCCGTCCACACCCGGCCCAGGTCGCGGGCAAATGCTTCGCGGGCGGTCAGCCAGTACACTTCGCTGTCCACCAGCACCCCATCCATATCAAAAATAATGGCTTCAATCGGCATGATCGCACATCCAGCAGCGGTGATAAACGCACCCCAGTATAGCACCAAAATGCGGCGCAGGGCAGAAATGGAAGGCAGCGGCGCGGCGGGCAGGGCGAAGGGCAAAGGATCAATACGCTGCCTGTACCCTGTTTCCCTCTCCCCCAGGCGAGGGACGCGAAAAACGCCGCCCTGCACCCCTTCGCCCCCGGGGAGAAGGGGCCGGGGGATGAGGGCAAAAGATGCAACGCAGAGGCAATGCAGGGGAGGAGGGCGTTTTTGCCCCTTGCCACCCGCCCGCAATGGGCGTATAGTGATAATGATTGGGGTACCAATGATTGGTATTCTGATGATTGGGTACGCAATGATGGGAGTCCCCATGAAAGATCAAGCCTTAGAACTGCTGGCGCTGGAAACGCGCATCGTCATGGGTATGATCGGCAAGCTCATGCGCCAGGCGATGGAACAGCAGTTGACCGCGGAAGGGGTGAATATTGGCGGCCTGCAATTCGGCATTTTGCGCCTGCTGGAACTGGAAGGCGACCATACCATCAGCGAGCTAAGCCGCAAATTCATGTGCGATCCTTCCACCCTGGTCCCCTCCATTGATACGCTGGAGCGCCGGGGCTTTGTATGCCGCGTGCGCGATGCCAGTGATCGCCGCCGGGTGCCCATCCACCTCACCGCCGAGGGTAAACAGGTCATCGGCCGTTTTGATGTCATCCATGATGATGACCCCCTGCTGAACAGCCTGCGCCAGATGGGCCAGCCCGCCGCCCGCCACCTGCTGACGCTGCTGCATGACCTGCTGCGGGCCATGCCGGAAGGCAGCAGCATGAGCCAGCACGTCCACGACCGGATGCAGTCCAGCATTGCCGCTTTAACCACCACACCGGAGGAAGACTAATGCAATCCGCCCTGCCCCGCCCCGCCGATCAGCCGGCGGCCACCACCCAAAAACCATCGCCGCTGATGCGCTCCGTCCGTTACCTGGGGCTGCATCGTCGTTCCGTCCTCATCGCCTACGGGGCCCTGGTGATCGCCACGCTGGCCCAGCTTGGCGTGCCGCGCCTGGTGCAGATGATGATTAACCACGTCATCGACGGCTTCGCGGCGCGTAACACGCTGAACAACCCGGCCCTGCTGCTGCTCTCCGGCCAGAGCGCCGCCGACCAGCAGGCGACGATTGACCTGGCCGCCACGCTGCTGGTGCAATCCGCCGTGCTGATTGTGGGCTTTGCCCTCATGCGCGGCGTGTTCGCCTTCATCCAGACCTACATGGCAGAGTCTACGTCGCAGGGCATCGCCTTTGACCTGCGGAACCAGATTTTCGCCAAAATTCAGCGCCTGTCCTTCAGCTACTACGACTCGCACCAGACCGGGCAGTTGATGGTACGCGCCACCAGCGACGTGGAAAATGTGCGGCTGTTCATCGCCCAGGGGTTAATTCAGGCGTTTGGGGCGCTGCTGCTGACGGTGGCCACGCTCATCATCCTGTTCACCACCAACTGGCAACTGGCGCTCAGCGTGGTGCCCATCCTGCCGCTGGCGGTCATCCTGTTTGGCATCTTCGGCAAATTATCGCAGCCGCTGTTTGGCGAATTGCAGCGCCGCCTGTCCGCGTTGAACACGGTGTTGCAGGAGAACATCGCCGGCATCAAAGTCGTGAAGGCCTTCGTGCGGCAAAATGAGGAGCAGGCCCGCTTTAACGATGCCAGCCTGCATTATTTGCAGCAGCAGCTTAAACTGGGGCGCACCTTCGCCGTGCTGTTCCCGCTCATCTTCACCATCGCGCAGATTGGCCAGGTGGTCATCCTGTTCTTC
>JALOOI010000160.1 GCA_025454495.1 Anaerolineae bacterium | reverse complement strand
ATAGCCCTATCTTGATTCCCGGTACCCGTAATCTACTTGTATCTGCAACACTATTGACTGCCGATGTATCACTGCCAGCTCACTTTCTGACTTACCATCTGGACACAGACATCATTACGCAATTGCCATTTACCACAGTATCCGATCCAAACTTTATAGCGGCAGGCGAAATGCAATTTTCTCCTGACGGACGCTATCTCTTTTACCGCAGTGGCACTCCAGCGGCACTCATCGATTTCCAAACGGGGCAGTTGATCACCCGTCTGGACGGCACTCGTGCGGTTGAGTGGGTAGACAATACCACCCTGCTGATTCAGGGTCTGCATGAGGGTGAGTTACAGGTGTACACGCTGGATGTTCCGACTGGCAGCACGAACGTATTGCTGCGCGACGAGGCCGCAACCGGCATTCTGTTAAGTGCCGGCGACCGTTGAAGTCGCTGCCAGCGGAGGCCATCCCGGCCGCCTGTGCGGCAGATTTAAGGGTGCTGGCGGCGGCGATGCGCGTGCCGGGGCGTTAAGGCGCAGCGGCTGGAGGGCCGCAATCATCAACGGCCAAAAGAAAAACCGGCGGTGAGCATACCGCCGGTTATCTGCGGGGCCGGCCTGGCTCCCGCGGTGCGGAGAGAGGGAGATTCGAACTCCCGAGGGGCTTGCACCCCTACTCGCTTTCCAAGCGAGCGCACTAGGCCACTATGCGACCTCTCCCTGTAGCAATCACCACGCATTATAGCAGCAAAGCGCAGCGTTGACTATGGCGAAAAGCGTCCCCGCGGCCGCCCGCGGTCAGCCGGCACAGGGTTGCGGCTGGTGGGCTGCGCCGGGGGGTGAAAACAAAGCCGCCCGTTGTGAGGGGGGGACACAAAGGGCGGTTTGGAGGGAAAGGCTTATCACGTGGTTATCAAACCACGCTGCCTGTGCTAATTCTCAGGAAATCAGCTTAGTTAAACTATAAAATAACCCTTTAAACAATGCATGAATTAACTATGAGTGGGCTGTGAGAGTTTAAAAGCACCCGCCCCAACGGTAAACCACGCCGGAATATGGTACACTCGCGGCCAGTCATCGTCAAACCGGCAGGATAAGCTCACCATGTGGAACAGTGTGGACGACATGCAGCGGGCGCTGAGCAGCAAAAGTTATATCGCTGAGCGCAGCCTGGCAACTTCCATCTACCTGGCGCTGAAGATGGGTAAGCCCCTCTTTCTGGAAGGCGATGCCGGCGTGGGCAAAACCGAAGTGGCCAAAGTGCTGGCCGTGCTGCTGGGCACCCCGCTCATTCGCCTGCAATGCTATGAAGGGCTGGATGTCCACAGTGCCCTGTACGAATGGCATTATGCCGCCCAGATGCTGCACCTGCGCCTGCTGGAAGCCACCCGCGCCACCCGCGCCGAAATGCAGGCGGAATTGTTCTCGCGCCAGTTTTTGCAGGCCCGCCCCCTGTTGCAGGCGGTGGAAGCCAGCGCCAGAGGCCGCCCCTCGGTGCTGCTGATTGATGAAATTGACCGCACCGATGAAGAATTTGAAGCCTTCCTGCTGGAACTGCTGTCCGATTTTCAGGTGACGATCCCGGAACTGGGCACCATCCGCGCGGCGGAACCGCCGGTGATCGTGGTCACCTCCAACCGCACCCGCGAAGTGCATGACGCGCTGAAACGCCGCTGCCTGTACCAGTGGATTGAATACCCCTCCTTCCACAAGGAATTGAGCATCGTGCGGGCCAAAGCGCCGGATGTGGAGCCGCTGCTGGCCCGCGAGATCACCGCCTTTATGCAGGAACTGCGCCGGCTGGAATTGTTCAAAGCGCCCGGCGTGGCCGAAACCATTGACTGGACGGCCGCCCTCATCGCGCTGGATCGCCGTGCCCTGTCGCTGGAGGTGATCCAGGATACCGTGGGGGTGATCCTGAAATACCAGGATGATATTGAAAAACTGAGCCCCGACACGCTGCGGGCGGTGTATGACCGGGCCAGAGTGCAGGCCCAGGCGGCCGGCGGCTGACCTGTAAAAACCTGTAAAATCGTGTTAATCTTTTGATATAAATCGCCCAAACTGACGGTTTTACGCTACGATAAAACATATCGTAATGTGTCTTAAGGCTTTCTGGCATGGGCGTGCGTGCACTGTGGGATAATCCAGCCCGGACGGTGATTCGCTATGAGCTAACCGGCAACTGGACGTGGGAAGAATTTTACCTGGCCAATGAGCAGTCACGCCGGCTGCTGCTGGAAGTGGATTACGTGGTGCATTTCATCGTCATCCCCGATGCGGTTGCCATGCATTACATCCCGACCAATGCCATCACCCACATCATCTCCATCTGGCGCAAAGCCCCGGCCAATACCGGCGTAACGGTCATCATCCACCAGAACCCGCTGGTGCGCCCGCTGCTGGTGATGCTGCGCCGGCTGAACCACCGCATCGGCGAAAAATACCACATCGCCACCGGCGAAGAAGCCGCCCGCACCATCCTGGCGCAGTATCTCACCCGCTGAGGCCCCCGGGCCGCCTGTTCGGGCGGTCTTTTCACGCCTGGCTCATCTCACACACAGCCATCCGTGATAATCTTCACAAAATTCAAAACATTGTGAACGGTGCTGCTATGTTCCAGCCTGTATTGCTGCGCCTGGCGCTGCGGTGGGTCAGCCGCCGCCTGTTTCAGAGCCTGTTATTCATCGTGGGGGTGGCCCTGGGGGTGGCGGTGGTCATCGCCATTGACCTGGCGAATGGCAGCGCCAGCCGCGCCTTTGCCCTGTCCGGCGAGAGCATCACCGGCCGCGCCACCCACCAGATTACCGGCGGGGTGAACGGCCTGCCCACGGCCCTGTATACGCAGCTCCGCCGCGAGCTGGGCCTGCGCGACAGTGCGCCTATCATCAATGAACTGGTGCGGGCCGTGGAGACGGGTGGCCGCCCGCTGCGCCTGCTCGGTGTTGACCCCTTCGCCGAGCCGCCCTTCAGGACGTATCTGGAGACCATTCGCGTCGTCAGCGAGGGGTCGGCCGAGGGCGATGAATTTGCCGCCCTCACGCGCTTCATCAGTGAGCCGGGCAGCGTGCTGCTCAGCCAGTCGCTGGCCGACCGTTACAGCCTGCAACCGGGCGACGGTCTCACGCTGCGGGCCGGGGCGCGGCGCGTGCCGGTGACGATCATCGGCGTGCTGCAACCGGAAGACCGCGCCAGCCAGCAGGCGCTGGATGACCTGCTGCTGACGGATATTGCCACCGCCCAGGAGATCACCGGGCAAAGCGGCTTCATCAGCCGGATTGACCTCATTTTGCCGCCGGATTTTGACCAGGCGCAGATCACGAGTCGGCTGCCGGCGGGGGCCAGCCTGGCCACCGTGCAGGAGAGCGGCAGCGCCCTGCAACAAATGACGGCCGCCTTTGAAATTAACCTTCAGGCGCTGTCGCTGCTGGCGGTGGTGGTGGGGGTGTTCCTCATCTACAACACGGTGTCGTTCAGCGTGGTGCAGCGCCGCCCGGTGATCGGCATTTTGCGCTCCCTGGGGGCCACGAAGCCGCAAATTTTCGCCCTGGTCATCGGCGAGGCTTTCGTCCTGGGGTTCATCGGCACTGTGCTGGGCATGGCCCTGGGCATCCTGTTCGGGCGGCTGATGGTGGGGCTGGTGGCCCAGACCATCACCGATTTATTCTTCGCCGTCAACGTCACCACCATCACCGTGAACCCGCTGACGCTGCTGAAAGGGGCGGCCCTGGGGCTGGCGGCCAGCGTGGGGGCGGCCTTCATCCCCTCGGTGGATGCCACGCGCACGCCGCCGGTGGGCAGCATGAAGCGCTCCAGCGCCGAAGACCGAATGCGCCACCTGCTGCCGGCCCTGGCGGCCGGGGGGGTGCTGTTCCCGCTGGCGGGCTATGCCCTGCTGCAAATCCCCACGGCCGATCTGTTCCTCAGCTTTGCGGCGCTGTTTTGCGTCATCTTTGGCGGGGCGCTGCTGGTGCCGGTGGCGCTGGTGCCGGCCATGACGCTGGTCGCGCCCCTCACCGGGCGGCTGTTCGGCGTGGTGGGGCGCATGTCGCCGCGGGCCATCACGCGCTCGCTCAGCCGCACGGCCATCGCGGTGGCCGCGCTGACCATTGCCGTCAGCGTCATTGTGGGGGTCAGCGTCATGATCGGCAGTTTTCGCAGCACCGTGGCCGACTGGCTGAACAATACCCTGGGGGCGGATATTTTCATCGCCCCGCCGGCGCTGAATGCCAACCAGGCCGGCGCCGATGTGGCCGCCGCCGTGCGCGAGGTGGTGGCGGCCGTGCCGGGCATTGAGCGCGTTTCCGCCGCCCGGTCGGTGAAGGTGCCCGCGCCGGATTACCCGGATCTGCTGCCGGTCAACCTTCAGGCGGTGGATTATGAGATCAGCCGGGAGCGTGATTTTGTGTGGACGACGGCCCCCGGCGGCGACCTGCGGGCCGCGCTGGATGCCGGGCAGATCATGGTCAGTGAGCCGTTTGCCTTCCGGCGCGGCCTCACCCCGGAGCGCAACACCCTGCGCCTGCTGACCGATGCCGGCGTGCAGACCTTCACCGTGTTCGGCGTGTTTTACGATTACAGCACCGACCAGGGCACGGTCATCATGGGGCGGGCGACCTATGATGCCGTCTTCGATGACCGCGCCATCTCCACCCTGGCGGCCTACATCGCCCCCGGTGCCGACCTGGACGCGGTGATCGAAAATGTGCGCCAGGCGCTGGCCGACTACGATTTGCAGGTGCAAAGCAACCGCAGCCTGCGCGAAGGCGTGTTCGCCATCTTTGAACGCACCTTCACCATCACCATTGCGCTGCGGCTGCTGGCGACGCTGGTGGCGTTCATCGGCATTCTGGCGGCGCTGCTGGCGCTGCAACTGGAACAAACCCGCGAGTATGGCGTGCTGCGGGCCACCGGCATGAGCGTCCGCCAGTTGTGGCAGTATACCCTGCTGCAAACCGGGCTGATGGGCACGCTGGCCGGGCTGCTGGCCCTGCCCATCGGGCTGGTGCTGGCGCTGGTGCTCATCTTCGTGATTAATGTGCGCTCTTTCGGCTGGACGATGCAACTGGCGCTGCTGCCGGAGGATTTCGCGCTGGCGTTTGCGGTGGCGGTGGTGGCGGCGCTGCTGGCCGGCCTGTACCCGGCGTGGAAGCTGGGCCGGCTGAACACCACCCGCGCCCTGAGGAGCGAATAAGGTGCGGCCCGGGGTGGCGGTGGCGGTTTCTGCCCCTTTACAGCCGCGGCCCCGGCCGGGCTACAATAAGCGCCGCCTCATTTTACCGGCACCACGCAAGGACAATCTGTGATGACTCAGCTACTCGTCACCAATGACGACGGTATCGACGCGCCGGGTTTGCTGGCGCTCAGCAGCGCCCTGCTGCCGCTGGGGGCGGTGCAGGTGGCCGCCCCGGCCCACAACCAGAGCGCCAGCGGCCACAAGAAAACGCTGTTTAATGATCTGCACGTGCAGCCGCGCACGCTGCCCAACGGGGTGGATGGCATCGCCGTCGGCGGTTCCCCGGCGGATGGCATCGCCCTGGCGGCCATGGGCCTGCGGCGCTGGCCGCCCGATCTGGTGGTCAGCGGCATCAACCGGGGCGAAAATATGAGCCAGGACATCACCTACAGCGGCACCGTGACGGCCGCCCTGGAGGCCGTCATCAACGGCGTGCCGGCGGTGGCCATTTCGCTGGCCAACCGCGAGGCGGATACCGTGGCGGATTATGCCGAAGCCGCCCGCGTGGCGGCCATCGTCGTCCGCTATGCCCTGGCGCAGCGCCTGCCACCCCTCACCATCCTCAACCTGAACATCCCGGCCGGCACGGTGCAAGGCCTGCGGCTGACGCGCCAGGGGGTGCGTATTTACCGCGATGCCCTGCAACAACAGCCCGACGGCAGTTACCGCATCGTGGGCGAGCCGCCCACCGGCAACCTGGAAGAAACCGGTACCGACCTGTGGGCGGTCAACAATGGCTATGCCAGCCTCACCCCCATCCATCTGGATATGACCGCCCACCACTTCATGGCCGATTTAGCCGCCTGGGATATTCGCCTGTAGGGGCGGGGTGGGGTGGCCGGTTAGCTCACCTCGCGGGCCCAGAACTGCGGGTGCGAATTGTAATTCGTCGTACCCGCCCCGGCATACAGGATGCCGCTGTTGCTGACCACGCGCCACATCAGCCGGATGACGTGCTGCCCCGGCGTAACCCCGGTTTGCAGGCGCACAAAGCTCACCGGCATATTGCCGGCCGGCACCGCCAGCATCCCATCATCCCCGGCGGCCCGCACCCCGTCCACATCCAGGTCGAACAGCGTCACCCCGCTGCTGCCGGTGGTGCCATAAAAGCCGATGAGGATGTCACCGCCGCCTGTGACCAGCGTCAGGCTCAGCCGTGTGGTATCCACATAGGCCCACGCCAGGCTGGTGGTGCTGTAGTTGGCCGGCTCATCCAGTTCCACCTGCACCGTCGGCGGGTATTTCAGCGCCATCAGGTTATCGGTGATGTGGAGATTCATGTCTCCGGCGGTCAGGGGTTCGTAATTCAACCACAATTTCGGGTTGGTCCAGCCCATGCTATGCCTCCATCTGTGTGGCTATTCAACGACATTCGCACCATAGCACATTTCCGCCCGCCAGGGGTGAACATTTGGTCTGACATTTGGACACTTTTTGCCGCCTGTGGTATCATACCGGCCATGATCTGTGACCGCTTTCCCCACTGCATCGACGCGCTGTAGCGTCCGGCCCGTGTGCTGCCGGCCCGGCGGCTGCCTGTGCCTGTGACCCCTGTTGTTCACCCAATTTTTTTGATCCTGGAGCCAACCCCATGCTGGAAAAACTGGCGGGTGTCGAAGCCCGTTATGAGGAACTGGAACACCTGCTGAGCGACCCGGCGCTGCTGAACGACCCGGCGAAGCTGACCGAATATGCCCGCGAACGCGCCGACATGGAAGACATCGTAGCCACCTACCGCGTGTATAAAAAAGCCAGTGCTGACCTGGAGAGCGCCCGCCAGATGCTGGACGAGGAGAGCGATGAAGAACTGGCGGCGCTGGCCAAAGAGGAAGTGAAAGCCCAGGAAGCCAGCATCGAAGACCTGCTGGCCCGGCTGACCATCCTGCTGCTGCCGCGTGACCCGCGCGATGGCAAGGATGCCATCATCGAAATTCGCGCCGGGGCCGGCGGCGATGAAGCCGGCCTGTTCGCCGCCGACCTGCTGCGGATGTACACCCGCTACGCCGCGCTGAAGAACTGGAAGGTGGAAATCCTCTCCATGAACGAAACCGGCAACGGCATCATCAAACAGGTGACGTTTATGGTGAAGGGGCAAAGCGTTTTCAGCCGGCTGCGCTACGAAAGCGGCGTGCATCGCGTGCAGCGCGTGCCCGCCACCGAAAGCCAGGGGCGCATCCACACCAGCACCGCCACCGTGGCCGTGCTGGCCGAAATGGATGAAGTGGATGTGAAGCTGGATATGCGCGATGTGCGCGTGGACATCTTCCGCAGTTCCGGCGCGGGCGGCCAGTCCGTCAACACGTCCGATTCCGCGGTGCGGATGACGCACCTGCCCAGCGGCATCGTGGTCGATATGCAGGAGGAGCGCAACCAGTTGCAAAACCGCATTCGCGCCAAGCAGGTGCTCATCGCCCGCCTGTATGAAATGGAGCAGGAAAAAATCCGCGCGGCCTATGAAACCGAACGCCGCGACCAGATCGGCTCCGGGGATCGCTCGGAGAAGATTCGCACCTACAATTACCCCCAGAATCGCGTCACCGATCATCGCATTAACCACAGCAATTACAATTTGCCCGCGGTGATGGCCGGCGACATCGAAGAATTTATTGACCTGCTGGCGACGCAGCACCAGGCCGAACTGCTGGCGGCCGGCGGCGAAAAGGATGATGCCTGGCGACCGGGCCCCGGGGCTTAGGCATCCCATTCACGCCGGGCGTTGCGCCCTCACCCCCTCGTTCCCCTGGCGGGGCACAATGCCTCGTGCGCGGGCAGGCCGCCGCCGCGCGTTGTCTCTCCTCGTCCGGGGCGCAGCCCGTCGGGGCGAGGGGGCGGGGGTGAGGGCGGGTCAGCAGCGTTCGTGCGCTGCCCCGCCCTGTTGCTGTGGTTGCCCCGCGCTGCCGATTTTAACAATCGCTGCAAAAGTGTTAAACTAAAGCCTGTTCCCATCCGGTGACAGCAGGCGGGCAGGTGCGGCGGCATGGCAGACATTGACTTTTCCAAATTGAATGCGCTGGTGGTGGAAGACGATGCCGGCGGCATGGCCATCATCGGGGTGATGATGCGCTACCTGGGCATTAAGGCCTACATCAATACCACCGGGGAGGGGGTGCTGGCCATGGCCCACGCCATGCAGCCCCCGCCCGATCTCATCTTCCTGGATTTAAATTTGCCGCGCACCACCGGTTACGACATCCTGAAAGACATCCGCGCGGATGCCAAACTGAAGAAAGTGCTGGTGGTGGCCGTCACCGCCCAGGATGCCGATACCGAAATTCCGCGCTGCAAGTCCGCCGGCTTCGATGGCTACATTGGCAAGCCCATCAGCCGGATGCGCTTTCCGCGCCAGCTTCGCCGCCTGCTGAGCGGGGAGAGCGTGTGGGAAACGTACTGACCTGACCTGACCTGACCACGGACAAAATGCAGGAGGTGGCCATGAATAAACGCTGGTATGCGGTGGCGAGCGTGCTGGTGGCGCTCATTTGTGCCGCGGCCCTCGTGGTGGAGTGGGAGATGCTGAGCAGCTACAGGGTCATCATCATTCGGGGCGTGGTGGAACCCGGCGTGCCGCTGGCGCTCGGCCTGGGCATCCTCATGCTGCTGTGGATGGCGGTGGTGTGGTGGCGCGAAGCCGGCGCAGAGTCTGCGCCGCCGCCGCAGTAAGCCGGCCCCCCGGCTAATCCACCACCAGCCGCAGCCGGTGCCCCCACGGATCAGCCACCGTCACCACGCCGCCATACTGCTCGTGGGGGATGGCCGCGGCGGCCAGCCGGGTGACGACGGCCTGCTGTGCGGCGCTGTCCGGCAGATGGATGCTGTAATCGCGCAGGCCGGCCGCGGTCGCCGGCGGGGGCGGCGCGTGCTGGCTCTGCCAGGTGTTCAGCCCCAGGTGATGATGATAGCCCCCGGCCGAGACGAACAGCGCCCCCGGCAGCGTGGCCACTGCCGCAAACCCCACCAGATCGGTGTAAAAAGCGCCCGCCCGCGCCAGATCCCCCACGCGCAAATGCACATGCCCCACCACCGTCCCCGCCGGCAGACCGCCAAACGGCGCAGCCGGGTTCGGCACGGCGGCCACCAGCCCGTCAACATCCACCGGCCCGGTGCCCATGACCACCTGCGTACCGTGCCACTGCCAGTCCTCCCGCGGGCGATCATAATACAGCTCCAGCCCGCTGCCGTCCGGGTCATTCAGGTACAGCGCTTCGCTGACGGCATGATCGCCGAAGCCCACCGGCACCCGGTGCCGCGCCAGATGCAGGAGGACGCGCCCCAGGTCGGCGCGGGCGGGCAGCCGCAGGGCCACATGGAACAGCCCGGTGCTGTAGTCCGGCGGCGGCGTGGCCCCCGGCTGTTCCACCAGATGCAGCAGCGGCTCCGTGCCCGTCCCCAGAGTCAGCATTTCTTCCCCGGCCGGCGTGTGGCCGCGGGCCAGTGCGGTGAGGCCGATGATCTGGGTGTAAAACGCGCCGGATTGTGCCAGGCGAGACACGGCCAGCGTGACCGCGCCCATCCGGGTGGCGGCCGGCAGCCCGGTCGTATGCGGAAGAGGTGCCCGTGACATGGTGATGTGCTCCTGAACCCTGCCCGTGACATGGTGATGTGCTCCTGAACCCGCCGCAGCGCACCGATGGCCGCGGCTGTGATTCTGGATGGGGCCGCTGGCGGCGGCCTTACGCGGGCCAGTTGAGCCGGTGATCTTATGCTGTGTTTCTCAAGCGTTGTTTTCGTGGGAAAACGACTCACCGCGTCGTATTACTTTATCCAAAGAGTCATGCAAAGATTTGATAGATTTAGCATCTTTTGCATGAAGTAGCACGTATCGCAAACACTGACGCAGCATATTATCCAGCTCAGCCATAAAAATTGTGCTATCAGTATACTGTTTTTTCTTGATTTCTTTCTCTATTTCATCATGATTATGGATAGAGCCATGAATTAACTTGCTACGAATATTGTAGGCGAGATGAAATAGGTTGAAATATTTTTCTCGTGATTCAGGATTATTTCCTCCTAATAATGCG
>JALOOI010000159.1 GCA_025454495.1 Anaerolineae bacterium | reverse complement strand
GGGTCGGGATAGGCCATCGTCGTCATCAGGCTGATGTTGTGCGTGGTGGCATACATGCGCGAATACTGCACGCTGATGGCCACATCACAGCGAATGCGAATGCCGTAGGGCACATCAAACGGAAGCTGCACCCCGCCGATCTGGGCCGGGTCATCCATGCGCACATGGTAGCAGCGCTGCGCCGGCACCACCACGCTCACATTGTCAATCGGCTCACGATCCGCAAAGTAAAAGTCGAACAGCAAATGCGCGTCCTGGGCGGTGGTGTTCAGCACACACACCGACTCATGATTTTTGTACACCGGGTCATCGCCGGCCGGCTTCGGCAAATAGGCATCCGGGATGTGCCAGATTTTGCTCATGCGGGGTGATCCTCCCTGGGATGGGGCGCGGCGGGCGGCTTTAGCGCTGCACAAACTGCTGGCGGCGGTAAATTTCGTCCGGGCGCTGGTAAATGTGGTGAATATCCTCACGGGTCATAAACACTGGCTCGCCGACGGCGCAGGCCCCGGCGAAAATGCGGGCCGCTTTCACGCACATGGCGGTCACGTTCAGCACTTCGGTGGGGGTGGTGCCGGGCACGATGAGGCCGTGGTTTTGCAGCAGAATCACTTTCGGCGCTTCGCCATACACGTCCAGGTAGGCGCGAACTTTGTCCCGCAGGGCCACGGCCAGCGGCAGCCCCGGATCGCAATAGGGCACAAAGACCGATTCCGGCCCGCACAGCACGCATTCATCCGGGAACAGGCGATGGGCCGCAAACTGCTGCGCCCGGCTGCTGCATAAAAGCTGGTTGACGTACACCGGGTGCGTGTGGCCGATGAAGGGCACCCCGCATTCCGTGAGCAGCAGCGCATGGAAGGTGACTTCCACCGAGGGTTGCAGCGTCACGGCCGGGTCCACCTTCGCGGCGTTCAGGCGGCGTTTTTGCTCCGCCAGCGGCAGCGCCGGCTCCTCCAGCAGGGCCAGGGCCGGGGCAAACTGCACGGCCACAAAGCCGGCTTCGGTGATGTGCTGCATCCCCTGGCCGCTGGCTTTGATGTAAAACGTGTCGGCATCGATGCGGGCGCTGGTGTTGCCTTCGCCGATGATGACGTAATCCCGCGCCGGGTCGCCCAGGGTGCGGGTGAGGGTGGTGAGGTCGGTTAACAGGCCGGTCACGGCGGGGTCTCCTGCGCCCCCGGCAGGCCGCGCCGCACCCGCAGGCACAGCGCCGGCTGCCGGCCCCGGCACCCTGCGGCACCGGGGCGGGGAACGCGCTTAGAAATCGAAATCGTTGATGTTGGCGGCGTTGAAGATGAACGGCGCACCGAGCAGCACTTCGCTGCCGTTCACGATTTGCAGGTCGCCCAGGCGGCCGGCGGCGACGGTGGTCGCGCCGGGTACCAGGGTGCCATCCACCACGGCCCGCAGGACGTACACGGCGGCGTAGCCCAGGTCAATGGGGTTCCACAGCACCACGGACTGCACGCAGCCATCATTGACGTAGGGCTTCATGGCATTGGGGGTCGCCAGACCGACGACAGCCACCGTCCCGCACAGCCCGGCCTGGGTCACGGCATCGGCGGACGAGGGGGTCGCCACGCTGGTCATGCCGAAGATGCCATCCAGGTCTTCGCCATATTTGTTGATGAGGGTGGTCGCCTGGTTAAAGGACAGGGTGGCATCTTCCTGGGCTTCCAGCGTTTCCAGCCAGGTCATTTCGGGATAGCATTTGCCGGCATACGCCCACATTTCGGCGATCCAGCGGGCCTGGTTGGGGGTGGTGAAGGTGCTGGTGACGATGCCGAAGCTGGCATCCGCGCCTTTTTCCGTGGCCATGCTGTCGATCATCGCTTTGGCGATGCCGTTAAATTCCGCCTGGTTCACGAACCAGGTACGGGCTTCGGGCGTGCTGTTGGCATCGTAGCCCACGACGTGAATGCCGGCTTCCAGCGCGCGGGTGAGCACCGGCGAAATGGCCACCGGGTCATTGGCGGCGAACAGAATGCCATCCACGCCCTGGGTGATGTAGCTGTCGATGACGGCGATCTGGTCATCGATGTTGGCTTCGGTGGGGGCATCGGTGGTGACGGTGACATTGCCCAGTTCTTCGGCGGCCTGCTGCTGGCCCAGGGTGGTGGCGGCAAAGTAGCCAATACCCACCAGTTTCGGCACGTCCACCACCACGATATCCTGACCGGCTTTATCGGCCGGGTTCACGGCCAGCCCGCCATCATATTCGGGCATTTCCATCGCCATTTCGGTGGCCATGGGGTCGGCGGTGGCCATCATTGCGCCTTCCATCATCGGGCATTCCAGCGGGTTCACCGGCAGGTCATCCGCGCCATCCCAGCGATCTTCCTGCGCCAGGGCCGGGGTGAGCAGCAGGGCCAGCAGACACGAGAGGAACAGTAACTTTTTCATAGGGTTTGCATCTCCGTAAAAACTAAACTGAATAGAGCCAGATAAAGGGTGGTGCAGCCGTCGTCGGTGGCGATGTTGCGCTCCTTCCACTATCACGGGTTGGCTTCGTCAACACTGCCGGGCGCTGTGGCCGGGCAGAGGGACTTCATGGGCAGGGCGGGCCGCCGGGTCTTCATCAGTAAACCCGCCAGATATAACCGCCAGCTAACGCAAAGATTAAAAATGGATCAGCGGGGGGGCGGGCTTATTGGGCCCGCCGCCGCTGGATGAACGTATTGAACAAAATGGCGGCAATGAGCACCACGCCGATCACGACGGTGGTGGCATCGGTCGTGACCCCGGTGAGGGCCAGGCCGTTCTTCAAAAGCTGGATCAAAATCACGCCGATGATGGTGCCCAGGATGGAACCAGAGCCGCCCAGGATGCTGGTGCCGCCCAGGACGACGGCGGCGATGGCATCCAGTTCCAGCCCGCTGCCCATATCGGAGCGCGTCGTCGTCACCCGCGAGACAAAAATATACCCCGCCACGCCGGACATCAACCCGGAGAAAGTATAAATCAGCAGCTTGTAACGATCCACCGGCAGCCCGGAAAAACGGGCGGCGGTTTCATTATTGCCGATGGCGTACAGCGCCCGGCCGAACGTCGTCAACCCCAGGATGATGCCGGCGACCAGGGTCGCCAGCGCCAGCACCCACAACTGCTGCGGCACCCCCAGAAAATCGCCCTGGCCCATGCCGAAGAACCATTCCGGGTAGCCGGTGACGGAACGCGCCTCGCTGATGCCCTGCGCCAGCCCGCGATAAAAGGCCAGCGTGGCCAGCGTCATGATGAGGGGCGGCACGCCCACCCGCACGATGAACAGCCCGTTCACCAGCCCGGCCAGCGCCCCGGTGATGAGCGTCACCACGATGGCCAGCTCCAGCGGCAGCCCCACCACCTGCCAGCTAAACCCCAGGACCACGGCGCACAGCCCGAAGATGGACCCCACCGACAGATCAATGCCGCCGGTGATGATGATGTAGGTCATGGGCAGCGCCACCAGGCCAATTTCCGCCAGCAGCCGCCCCTGATTCAGCAGGTTATCGACGGTTAAAAATTTGTCGGAGCGCGTGGCCAGCAGCAGCACCATGGCCACGCCCAGCAGCAGCAGCACGCCTTCCTGGCTCAGCAAAAACTGGCGCAGCCCGCCCGGCGGCGGGGTGTTGGGTCTGGAGCTTGCAGCCTGTTCAGCCATAAACATCTTCACTCTGTCCCACAGGACGGTTCAACGCGGCCGCTCAGGTGGACTGGCGGCGGCGGCGGAAAATATCGGCCAGCACGGTGAGCAGGATCAACACGCCCTGCACCGCCTGCACCCAGAAAGGCGACACGTTAATGAACACCAGCGCGGAGCGAATGGCATTCAGCAGCAGCGCGGCCAGCATCGCCCCGATGACCGTGCCGGTGCCGCCCAGGATGCTCACCCCGCCCACCACCGCCGCGCTGATGATGGCCAGTTCGACGTTGGGCTGCGGCGTGGGCTGGATCGTCTGGAACTGGGTGGCATACAGCAGGCTGGCCACGCCGGCGAACACGCCATTAAGGATGAAGGCCTGCATGATGACGCGCCGTTCATTGAGGCCGGACAGGCGGGCCGCTTCGGCATTGCCGCCCACGGCATACAGCGCCCGCGCGGCCGCGCTGTAACGCATCCACAGCGCCGCCACGATGACCAGCACCACCATAAAATAGATGGGCATGGGGATGTTCAGCGGGCGCATTTGCGCCAGGAAATATTCCGGCGGCATATCCACCACGCGCTCGCCATTCGTCCACACCACCATACCGCCAAAGATGATGCTGCGCATCCCCAGGGTGACGACGATGGAGGGAATTTTAAGGTAGGTGACGGCAAAGCCGATGAGCGCCCCCACCAGCGCCCCGCACAGCACCGGGGCCACCCACGACACGGCGATCACCAGGCCGCGGGCTTCTGGCGTGGCCAGGCCAAAGGTGGCGCTGGCCCAGTCCGTCAGCAGGCTCACCCGGCCGCTGATGAGCGCCAGCAGGCCCATCAACGACCCCACCGAAATATCAATATTGCCGGTGATGATGACCATGGACATGCCAATGGCGGCGATGGCGATGTAGGACGTGGTCATGATAATGTCGGACAGGTTGCGCTCCGCGACGAAACGCGGGTTGGCGATGCCCACGGCGATGGTCATGGCCAGCACGGTGAGCAGCAGCACGCCCTCCTGGTTGCCCAGGACGCGCATGATGGCATAGCGGGCCGGCGGGCGCGGGCGGGGCAGCAGCACCTGGGCCAGCAGCAGCCCGGCCGTGGCCAGCATCAGCCAGAAGCCGGGGCCCAGGCTGGCCAGGTAGGTGGCTTCTTCGGCGGCATAATCGCGGGCGAAGATGATGAAATACGTCAGCGCCAGCCCGCCGCACAGGGCCGTCAGCACGGCGATGGCCCGCCCGAACTGCGGCGCAAGCACATTCCACACCCCCAGGCACAGCGCCCCCAGGGCGGCCATGGCCACCAGTTGCAGCCCGGCGGTGGGCAGTTCCAGTTCATTGTTGGCCCGGTTTTCCAGCAGCACATAGGGCGTGGTTGCGCCGCGTTCCGGCTGGATGACCACGGGCAGCAGGGTATAGGCCGCCAGCAGCAGCGCACCAAGCAGCAGCGGGATAAAACGGGTGAGGCCGGCGGAAAAAGCATTCATCACATCATCTGTCCATCGTTAAGGTGGCTCCACCCGCGGCCCTCAGCGGGCGACGGCCTTTTGTTCGCCCATCATGGCGGCGGCGATGCGCTCCTGGGTGGCTTCGGCCCGGCTAAATTCCGCCACCAGCCGCCCCTCACGCATCACCAGCACGCGGTCACTCATCCCCAGGATTTCGGGCAGTTCGCTGGAGATCATCACGATGGCCAGCCCGCGCTCCGCGGCAAGCTGGCTCATCAGCCGGTGAATTTCGGATTTCGCGCCCACGTCCACGCCGCGCGTCGGTTCATCCATGATGAGCAGGCGCGGCTGGCTGGCCAGCCATTTGCTGACGACGACTTTTTGCTGGTTGCCGCCGGACA
Source organism: Anaerolineae bacterium (assembly GCA_025454495.1). Classification (GTDB taxonomy): domain Bacteria; phylum Chloroflexota; class Anaerolineae; order Aggregatilineales; family Phototrophicaceae; genus JALHOR01. The sequence continues at coordinate 4,414 of JALOOI010000159.1, read as the reverse complement.
GCTTGTTGACGATTTGCTCGCTGCTGTAGGCGCGGATGCTGAGCTGCGCGATGGCATCGTCCGCCAGGGCTTTTTCGGCGCGGCGTTTGATGAAGCCCAGGGCACCGGCCAGCCGGCGCAGCACGGCCATGGAGGCGTTCTCGCGGATGCTCATGGCCCGCACCAGCCCCTGCAAACCGCGGTCTTCCGGCACATAGGCGATGCCGTGCTGCACCGCTTCGGAGGGGTGGCGAATCTGGACGGGCCGGCCTTCCATGAGGATGCTGCCGGATTGCGCCGGGGTGACACCAAAGATCACCTGGGCCATTTCGCTGCGGCCCGACCCCACCAGCCCGGCGATGCCCACAATTTCGCCCGCCCGCACCTGGAAGGATACGCCGCGCGTCGTGGGCAGGCGCACCAGGTCGCGCACTTCCAGCACCGTCGCGCCCGGCTGCACCGGCATTTTGGGGAACAGGTTATCAATGGTGCGGCCCACCATCATGCTGATGAGCTGCGGCTCATCCACCTGCTGCACCGGGGCGGTGCCCACATACTGCCCGTCGCGCAGCACGGTCACGCGGTCGGCCAGCTCGAACACTTCTTGCAGGCGGTGGCTGATGTAAATGATGCCCACGCCGCGCCTGCGCAGCAGCCGCACAATGCCAAACAGGCGCTCCACATCGGCTTCGGTGAGGGCGGCGGTTGGCTCATCCATGATGAGGATGCGGGCTTCCAGCGAGAGGGCGCGGGCAATTTCCACGCGCTGGCGGTTGCCCACGTTCAACGCGCCCACTTTGCGCCGCACATCCAGATCGGTAATGTTCAATTCCGCCAGCAGTTGCAGGGCCCGGTCTTCCATGGTGCGCCAGTCCACCGCGCCCAGGCGGGTACGCGGCGCGTGGCCCATAAAAATGTTCTCCGCCACCGTCAGTTCCGGGTACATGCCCAGTTCCTGGTACATGGTGGCGATGCCGCGCTGCTGCGCCTGGCGGGGGTTCTCAAAGCGCACCGGCTGGCCATCCAGGCGCATTTCGCCGCTGTCCGGCCGGTACACGCCGGAGATGATCTTAATCATGGTGCTTTTGCCCGCGCCATTTTCGCCCAGCAGGGCATGGACTTCGCCGGCCTGCATGGCAAACTGTGCATCACGCAGGGCATGTACGCCGGGGAAGCGCTTGTGAATGTTGGCGAGCGTTAAAATCGTTGCCATGGCCAGAATTCTTTCATGGTGCCGGCGGCGGGCGCGCGGCTCAGCCGGCGCGGGGCGCAGTGACGGACTGAAAGCGCTGATACTGTTCTTCCCACAGGGCGACATCCTGCGGCTCGTAGACCACCATCGAAGCCGCCTGACTGAGCAGGGTCCGCGCTTCCGCCAGGCTGCCCAGGTCGCCCAGGGCGATCATTTGCACCAGCGCGTTGCCCAGGGCGGTGGCTTCCACGGGGCCGGCATACACGGGCCGGCCGATGGCGCTGGCGGTCATCTGGCACAGCAGCGCATTCTGAGAGCCGCCGCCGATGATGTGCAGCCGGTCAATGCTGCGGCCGGACGCGGCCAGCAGTTGATCCAGCACCTGGCGATATTTGAGGGCCAGGCTCTGGTAAATGGTCGCCAGAATGTCGGCATCGGTCGCCGGGACGGGCTGGCCGCTGCGCCGGCAGGCTTCGCGGATGCGGGCGGGCATATCGCCAGGCGGGAAGAAAGCGGGGTCATCCGGCTCGATGAAGGCGCGGAAGCGCGGCGCAGTCTCCGCCATGTGGACAAGCTGCTCATAGGTGTACAGGTGCCCCTGTTTGCGCCATACCTCGCGGGATTGCTGCACCAGCCACAGCCCCATGATATTTTTGAGGAAGCGCCAGGTGCCACCGAAGCCGCCTTCGTTGGTGACGTTGGCGGTGTAGGCGGCATCGCTGATGACGGCCGCCGGCAGTTCCAGCCCCAGCAGGCTCCAGGTGCCGCTGCTGAGGACGGCGAAACGGTCGGTGGTGGTGGGGATGGCCACGTAGGCGCTGCCGGTGTCGTGGCAGGCCGGGGCGATCACCTTCAGCGAACCGTACTGGCCCAGGTGCGTGCCCGGCAGCACGATGGGCGGGAACAGCCGGGCCGGAATGCCGGCCGCCTGAAGAATGCCGGCATCCGGCGCACCCAGGCGCGGGTTATAAAGCTGCTGCGTGGTGAAATGGGTAAATTCGCAGGATTTGGCCCCGGTGAGCCAGTAATTGAACAGGTCGGCAATGGTGAGGAAGGTTTCGGCGCTGTCCAGCAGCGGGCTGCCGTCGCGGAGGAGGCTGCAAAGCTGGAAGAGGCCGTTAAGCTGCAAAAATTGAATGCCGGTGCGCTCGAACAATTCGCGGCGCGGCATCCGGTCGAAGAACCAGTCCATCGCGCCGTCGGTGCGCGGGTCGCGGTAGTGGACGGGGTTGGCCAGCAGTTCGCCATTTTTATCCAGCAGCGCGAAATCCACCCCCCAGGTATCCACCCCCACCGAGGCGGCATCCGGCACTTTCGCCAGGCCGTCGGTGATGTCGTGCCACAGGCGCAGCACGTCCCAGTACAGGCGGCGCGGGGTTTGCACCGGCACGTTGGCGAAGCGATGCACTTCTTCCATGTGGAGGGCGGTGCCGTCGAACGTAACCTGCATCACGCGGCCGGATTCAGCTCCTAAATCGACCGCCAGAATTTTTTTATGGCTCATAAAAACCCGGTCAAAAATCCATTATTGGTCATGGCAGGGGCGGTGTCGCCGGGCCTGCCGGCCAGCACGACACCGCGTGAGATCGGCGTGGCCGTCAGCGCACGTAAGCGGCGGCCACCCCGCCATCCACCGTCAGCACGGCCCCGGTGGTTTTGGCGCTGCGCGGCCCGCCCAGGAAGGCGATGGCCTCGGCGATGTCTTCCGGCAAAATTTCGGCCTGAAGGATGTTGCGTTTGCGATAATAATCGTTCAGGCCTTCCACCGGCACGCCGTACTGCTTCGCCCGCGCTTCTTTCCATTCGCTGTTCCAGATGCCGCTGCCCTGAATCACGGCATCGGGCAGTACGGAATTGACGCGAATGCCGGCCGCGCCCAGTTCTTCCGCCAGGCTGCGGGCGATGTGGATTTCGGCGGCTTTGGCGGCGCTGTAGGCCACCGCGCCCTTGCCGGGGGCGATGCTGTTCTTGCTGCCCACAAAGACCATGGTGCCGCCCACGCCCTGGCTTTTCAGCAGGCGGGCCGCCTCGCGGGACATCAGGAAATAGCCGGTGGCCAGAATATCCATATTTTTCTGCCACAGCGCCAGGGTGGTTTCCTCAATGGGCGCACCCCCGGCGATGCCGGCGTTGTTCACCAGCACATCCAGCCCGCCATAGGCCAAAATCGTTTGCTGGAAGGCGTGCTGCACCGCCGCTTCGGACGTGACATCGGTGTGGACAAAGATAGCACGTCGGGCACCGAATTTCTTCTCAATCTCGGCGACTACGGCTTCACCGCCGGCCACGTTAATGTCGGCGATGACCACATGGGCCCCGTCCTGCGCCAGGCGCAGGGCCGCCGCCCGGCCGATGCCGCTGGACGCGCCGGTGATGAGCGCCACTTTGCCGGCGTAATCCCGCGCGGGGGGCTGCAATTTGAGCTTGTACAGCTCCAGCGGCCAGTATTCGATGTCGTAGGCTTCTTTGGGGGTGAGCGCGTTAAAATCGCTGATGGCCTGGCTGCCACCCAGGACGGCGATGGCCCGGTGATAAAGCTGCCGGCTGACATCGGCATTGGTGATGTCTTTGCCGGTGTTCACCATGCCCAGGCCGGGGATGAGGATCACCCGCGGGGCGGCATCGCCGATCTCGTCGCCGGGTTCTTTGTTGTCGTCGAAGTAGGCACGGTAGCGCGTTTCAAAATCGGCAATGCCGGCCTTTAACTGCGCGATCAGCGCGTCCACGCCGGCGGCCGGCTCCCAGGGAATAAACAGCGGCTGGCGTTTGGTATGCACCAGATGATCCGGGCAGGCGACCCCGCGCTGGCTGACGGCCGGCGTATCGGCGCTGCCCACCATGTCCAGCACAGTGTCGCTGTCATCGTAGTACAGGATGGTGCTGCGGCGGCTGGAAACCGCCCCGCGAATGACGGGCAGCACCTGCGCCATGATGCGGCGACGTTCCTCCGCCGGCAGGGGGGGCACCACCAGCGCCCCGAACACGCGGCGGCCGCTGCGCTTGTGGGCGATGTAATCTTCCGCCTCCTGGATGATCCGCAGGCTGTTCTCGTAGCAGGTGCGCGGGTCATCCGCCCACGTCACCAGCCCGTGCTTGCCCATCACCACGCACTCGATGCCGGGGTTATCGATCACCTTCTGGCCAATCCACTGGCTGAGGGTGAAACCGGGGCGGATGTAGGGCACGAAGGCCATGCGCTCGCCGTAGACCTCGCGGGCGGTGGCTTCGGCATCCGGCGTGCAC
>JALOOI010000368.1 GCA_025454495.1 Anaerolineae bacterium | reverse complement strand
CAACTGGTGCTGACCTTTGGCTTTTCGCTGGTGATGGTGGAAGTGGTGAAAGCCATCTGGACGACCACCCCCTATAGCTGGACGGCCATGTTTGGCATCCGCGAGGGCTTCTTTGAATTGTTCGGGCAGCGCTTTAGCACCTACCGGCTGTTCGTGGTGGGGGCGGGGCTGGTGTTGATCGTGGTGATTGCGCTGCTGCTGCAACGGACGCGCATCGGCATCATCATCCGCGCCGGCGTGGAAGACCGCGAGATGGTGCAGGCCCTGGGGATTAATGTGCAGGCGGTGTTTACGCTGGTGTTTACCCTGGGGTGCGCGGTGGCGGCCCTGGGCGGGGCGATTGCTGCGCCGTTCCTGGGCGCGTCCACCACCCTGGGCAGCGCCTTTCTATTGCAGGCGATTGCGGTGGTGGTGCTGGGCGGCATGGGCAGTTACACCGGCACCGCCCTGGGCAGCGTGCTGGTGGGGCTGGCCATTTCGGTGGCGCAGGATGTGGCCATCGGCACGGATTTTGCGGCCCTCTCCAGCATTACGCCCATGCTGCTGCTGGTGCTGGTGCTGCTGGTGCGGCCCAGCGGTCTGTTCGGGAGTTCACGATGAGCGCGACAAGAACGACGCAATCGGCCGGGCGCGGCGCATGGCTGCGGGCCCGCGGGCTGCAACTGGCGCTGCTGCTGTTTTTGCTGGCTTTTCCGTTTGTGGTGGCCGCGCTTACCGAGAGCAGCCCCTACGGGGTGCCACGCGGCGACCGCATGATTATGCGCGGCGAATCGGTACGCTGGCAATCGGTCTTGATTGAGGTGTACATCCTGGGCATTCTGGCGATGAGCTACAACCTGTTATTCGGCTTCACCGGGATTATCTCTTTCGGGCACGCGCTGTTCTTCGGCACGGCGGGCTACATCCTGGGGCTGGCGCTGGAATATACCGACCTCAGCACGGAACTGGCGCTGCTGGCGGGGGTGGTGCTGGCGCTGGTGTTTTGCGGCACCCTGGGGCTGGTGATCGGCATGGTGACGCTGCGGCTGAAAGGGGTGTATTTTGCTATTTTTACGCTGGCCGTGGCGGAGATGTTCTTCATCTTCCTGGGGCGCTGGCAGCTTACCCGCGCCGAAGATGGCTTCGCCATCGGCGAGCTACCCGTGTGGCTGGATCCGTCGCAGAGCCGGCTGAATTTTTACTATCTGGCGCTGCTGCTGTTCGTGCTGACGTACCTGTTCATTCAACGGCTGGTCAATTCGCCCACGGGGGCGGTGTTCAAGGCCATCCGCGAGAACGAAGACCGCGCGCGAATGCTGGGTTATGATACGCTGCGTTACAAGCTGTTCGCCATCGTCCTGGCCTGTATGCTGGCCGGGGTGGCCGGGCTGATGCAGGTGCTGCTGAACAAAAAAGTGGGGCCGGAACTGCTGAGCGTGAGCTATACGGTCGATCCGCTGCTGATGACCATCATTGGCGGCATCGGCACGCTGACGGGGCCGGTGATTGGCTCCACGGGGCTGCACCTGCTGGATATTTTCCTGCGCGACAGCAGCCTGACCGTGGGCGGCACCACCATCGAGATTGCCAGCATCTGGGGGCTGCTGCTGGGCGGCATTTTCATCCTGGCGGTGATCGTGTTCCCGGCCGGGGTGGTGGGCACCTGGCGGCGCTGGCGGGCACGGTGGGCCAAACGCGGCTGAAAGCGCGACGGGGACGCGGCACCGGCTGCGCCCCCGCCGGCCGCTTACCGGGTGACGTACTCCGCCAGGCGATCCCACGTTTCTTTAAAGCCCTGTTCCATCCCCATGTCCAGAATTTGCTTCAGCAGGGCGGCATCGGCATACACGGACTGGCTGACGACGCGGGTGCTGCTGCCTTCGGCGTAAAAATGCAGCGTGCTGGCCGTCTCCGGCATGTCCTGGTTGATGTTGCGCTGCGCATCGGAGAAGACATCGCGGTAGCGAATAAATTCCGACGGGATGATTTCATCAAACAGCATCAACCCCCACGATTCATTGCCGGTGGCGGTTTCGCGCATGGCATAATGCCAGGAGCCGCCCACGCGGAAATCCATATCACAGTGGAATAACGGCCATTCATGCGGCCCCCACCAGTGCAGCAGGTGTTCGCAGCGGGTGAAGGCGGCAAAAACTTTTTCCCGCGGGGCGTGGAAAAGCCGTTCGGCGCTAAACGTGCGGTCGGCGAGAGCATTCGTCGGGCTGAACTGCGTCATGGTGCGGTCTCCTCATCAGTGAGCGTATTGAGATAATTTTCCAGCCGGTCAAACCGGCCTTCCCACAACTGACGATACTGCTCCAGATACTGCGACACTTCCTGGAGCGGTGCGGCTTCGATGCGGCAGGGCCGCCAGTGGGCCCTGCGCCCCTGCACGACGAGGCCGGCGCGTTGCAGCACTTTGAGATGCTTGGAGACGGCCGGCAGGCTCATGGCAAAGGGCCCGGCAAGCTGCTGAGGGCGGCGAAGGTGCGGCTGAGCGTATCGGTGGTCATGGTGACAACCTTCTGGCTTAACCATATGGTTAATTAACCTGATAGTAAAATACCATACTTTGCCGGGCGTGTCAAGCCGCCGGGGCCGGGCCCTCACCCTGTTTCCCTCTCCCACCGGGCGAGGGACGGGCCAAACACGGCCCGGCACTGCTCCCCTGCGCCCTGCGGGAGAAGGGGCCGGGGGATGAGGGCAAAAAAGATTCAACGCAGAGGCACGGAGGCGCAGAGAAAAAAGGGAAAAACGCC
>JALOOI010000367.1 GCA_025454495.1 Anaerolineae bacterium | reverse complement strand
TGAATCGTTCCTCACCCTGAATGACTGGCGCTTGCAGTCGAACGCAACGCCGTATAAGCCGGTGCTGTTCCCGCGCAGCAGCGCCGCGCAGCCCTTCGCCGCGAACCTGGCGGTGGGCTACATCAGCGCCAGCACGCTGCACCCGGAAGCCTGCTACCGCCTCCTGCAAACCATCGCCACCACGCCGGATATTTACAGCGCCATGCCGCTGCGCCGTTCTGTGCTGGACGCGCCGGCCCTCACCGCGCTGTTTAACGATGACGTGCTGGCGCTGTACCGGGAGATCGCCACACAGATGGACGCGCCGGATTTCCTCTCGCTGCCCTATCAGGCCATCAGCGGCGGCTTTGGCAGCTTCATCAACAACATGTGGTTGAACGTGGCCATGGATGCCTATGTGCTGCGCGATGCCGACCTGGAAACGGAACTGGCGACGGCGCAGCAGTTCATTGACGAATTCAACACCTGCACAGCCGGCATGAATATGGAAATGATCGGGCTGTCCCAGGCGGAAATGGAGGCGCTGTCGCAGCAGATCATCGATTGTGCGATCAGCATTGACCCGGCGATGGAGCAGCGGCTGGGGCCGATGACCGGCAATTAACGCGCCGGCGGGGGCCGGCCAGACGGCCGGCCCCCGCCCCGGTTACGCCGGTTTGGCCCGGCACAGCAGCATCTCGCCGTAATCGTCACAGTCGAAGCGGCTGAAGATAACCTCTAATTCGGCGGCGCGGGGTTCGTTCAGCGTGGTGAGCCAGACCAGCCGCCCATCCTCGCGCCGCATGTCTGCCACGACGCGGTTCAAATCGGCTTCAAATTCCGGCCGCAGCACCGGATCGCCCGAAGCGTGCCACAGGGTGTATTTGTCCGGGAAGTGCTGCACCTGTATGTTGACATCCGGCCGGGCACGCATGACCGCCAGCAGCGTGGGAGGATACACGGTATAGACCGGCGTGCCCGGCGGCAGGGCGGCCAGAATGCCATAATGATACGGGCGCACATATTCCACCAGCCCCACACCATTACGCCACATTAAGTAGGTGGTACCCAGGCCCTGAAGGATATACACCCCCGTCAGCAGCAGCAGCAGCGGCAGCAGAATGCGCCGGTGGCGCGGCAGCAGCACCTGCCACGCCTGCGTCAGCCCCCACCCCATGACGACGCTCCCCGTGACCAGCACCGGCAGCAGGATACGGCCATCCAGCGGGGTGGTGAAATCAAACAGGCTGATGGACAGCAGCATAAAGGCCAGGTACACGCCGACGAAGATGCCCTGAAGCTGCACCAGGCGCGGCGGCTGGAGCGTAACGGGGCGCTGGAACAGCCGGTTGAGCAGCATCATGCTGAACAGCGCGAAGCCAGCGGGCATAAACCACAGCCCCAGGGTGGCCACCGCCATGGATAGATGCCAGTCCGAGAGCAGGTTAAAGGCGATGGTGCGCCCGGTGCTGACCTGCCCGGCGGTGAAGCGGGTGTAGAGCAGCCACAGCGCCAGCGGCAGCACCGCCGGCAGCGCAATCAGCAGCCCGCGCCGCCAGCGGCCCCGGCCGCGCCGGATGACCACCCCCACGAACAGCGCCCCGATGAGCGCCACCCCGGCATAGCGTTGCAGCGCCGCCAGCCCGGCCAGCAGCGCCGCCAGCCCGGGGCGATTTTTCGCCAGCGCGATGAGGCTGCCCTGCATCAACAGCAAAAACAGCGCTTCCGTCAGGATGATCGAATGCAGGTACACGAAATCGGTGGAGACCCCCACCGCCAGCAGCAGGGCGATGCTGATGCCGGGCAGCACGCCCGCCAGCCGCAGCGACCACAGCAGCGCTGCCAGGTTGCCCGCCAGAATCAACACATGCAGCCCGAAAATGAGGCCGGTATTCTGGTTCAGCAGCGTCAGCAGCAGCGGGTACAGCGGTGGATACCACCTCAGCCACAGGTTCTCGCGCACGGCCACATCCAGCGGCAGCGTGGCCAGGCTGTGCGCGGCGGACATGTAATTGAACGAATCGGTCTGGAAGCCGATGCCGCTCTGCGCGGTGGTGATGAAGATGGTGATGCAGCACAGCAGCAGCGCCACGACCTGCCAGCGACTCAAAGGTGTGATCGTCATCGGCGTTCAACGGCTTTCTACAAAATTAACCAGCACGACGTTGGCGGCGCAATCGGCGCGGGTGCTGACCGCGACGGCATCGGACAGGGGCGCTCCCTGCGGGCTGAACAACTGCACGACGTAATCGCCCGGCTGCGGGGCGCTGCCCAGTGGCAGTTCATAGCCACCGGGGCCAAACGTCAGCGCTGCCCCGGAGAAGACCGTTTCATCAAAACTGGCGGCCGTCACCCGCACCCGGTAGCCGTTGAGGGCGCTGCCCGCGGCATCGGTAATGCTGCCGGCGATGCTGGACCAGGCGCAGCCCTGGCCGTTGCTGTTGGCGATGTAGAGCGCTGCGCCGTCGCGCAGGATGAACGGAAACAGCGGCAGCGGGGTGGCGGCGGCGGGGAAGGTGGGCGTGGGCTGCGCCACCGCGGCGGCCGGCGTGGCCGTCACGAAGACGTAGCGCACCTCCGGCGGGAACGGGTTCAGGTACGATTGCGGCTCCTGCCAGATGATGCTGTACATGACG
>JALOOI010000366.1 GCA_025454495.1 Anaerolineae bacterium | reverse complement strand
TTTCCGTCCCTCGCCTGGGGGAGAGGGAAACAGGGTGCGGGCACCGGCGGGTGCAGGCGACGTTTTGCCCGTCCCTCGCCGGTGGGAGCGGGATACAGGGTGCGGGCACCGGGGGCGAAGGTGGCGTTTTTCCCGTCCCTCGCCCGGGGGAGAGGGATACAGGGTGAGGGCTTCCTGCCACCTCATTCCGCCGGCGGTGGGGTGGCCAGTGCCATCCGCACCGCCCCGGCATGATCGCGGCTGCGGGCCGGGTGGACGGGGCGCAGCAGCAGCGCCCACAGCCCATGCAACACCACGATCCCCGCCCGCAGCACCTGCCCCTCCCAGCGCTGCCGATAGCGATAAAAATAGGCCAGCGTCCCCCGGCGATGCTCCGCCAGCCGCCAGCCGGTGAGATCGTTGGTGGGGTTCAAATGGGTGACGAGGGCCTCCGTCACCAGCACCACCTGCCAGCCGTGCTGCCGCAGCCGCAGATGCCAGCCATATTCTTCGCCATACACGCGGGTGGTTTCATCCATGCCGCCGGCCGCGGCCACCGCTGTTTGCCGCACTACCATCACCACGCCCACCACCACCGGCACCGGCCGCGTGTGCGTCAGCGGTTGCAGCGATTCCGTCCCCAGCCAGCGGGCCAGGCCGCTGTGCAGCAGCAGCCGGCGCACCCGCCCGCCCGGCCGGGTGAGTACGCCGGCCCCGCTGATGGCATACAGCGCCCGCAGCAGCGAAATATCGCTCATCACCATCAACTGGGGCGAGCCGTCCGGATTCTGGATGCGCGGCGCGACCAGGCCAGCGGCCGGGTGCGCGTCCAGGTAGGCCACCAGCGTATCCAGCGCTCCCGGCTCCAGCAGCACATCATCGTTCAGCAGGGCCACATAGGGCGTTTGCGCCCGGCGCAGCGCGGCGTTATGGTTGGCGGCGAAGCCCTGCGGCGCGGCGTTGATGTGCCAGCGCACGGCGGGGAACTGCGCCCGCAGCCGGGCCACGTCGTCCGCGTCGCCGCTGTTGACGGTAATTTCCACCAGATGCGGCGTGTGCACGGTGGCCTGCACGCTGGCCAGCGCGGCCGCCACATGCTGCCAGTCCTGATGCACGATAAAATGCAGCGTCAGCCGGGGGGCCGCGGCGCTCATTGCGTCCATGTCGGGGCCTCAGTTCTCATCCCTGCGGGCGCGAGGATTGTACGGCGGGCGCGGCGCAGGCACAATTGCCGGTGTGCCATTCTGCATCTTTCGGGGGGCTGCCTCATGCGTATTATGCTGCTGCTGGATCGCTATTTGCCGGTGGTGGGCGGGGCCGAGCGCCAGGCGGCGGCCCTGGCGGCGGAACTGCGCCAGTCCGGTGTGACCGTGCAGGTTCTCACCCGCCGGCTGGAGGCAGCGCTGCCCGCCCGCGAGGTGCTGGACGGTGTGCCGGTGCGCCGGCTGGCCCCGGTGGGACTCAGCAAAGCGGCCAACGCGCTGATGGTGGGGCGGGTGCTGGCCTATCTGCTGGCCCATGCCGCCGAAGCTGACCTGTGGCAGGTGTACGGTGTGGGGCCGGTGGGGCTGGCCGCCCTCATCGCCGGCCGGCTGACCGGGAAGCCGGTGCTGCTGCGCCCGGCCGCCACCGGCAACCTCACCCGCGTCGATCATGAGGGCCTCACGCCCACGCGCTACAGCCGCCTGCTGCGCCGCTACCTGTTCCCGCCGGCGCTGTGGAATGCCTGGCTGCGTCAGGCGGCCGGGGTCATCGCCATCAGCCCGGCCATCGCCGCCGAAGCCGCCGCGCTGCTGCCGCCGGACAAAATTCACCTCATCCCTAACGGGGTGGATGTGCAGCGCCTGCAACCGGCCAGCGCTGCACAGCGCCGTGCCGCCCGCCAGACCCTGGGGCTGCCGCCGGCGGGCCCGCTGCTGCTGTTCACCGGGCGGCTGGTGCGGGGTAAGCGTGTGGATGTGCTGCTGGAGGCGCTGCCGCACCTGCTGCCGCAGTACCCGGCGCTGCATCTGGTGCTGGCCGGCAGCGGCGCACACCAGCCGGATGATGTGGAAGCGGCGTTACGGGCGCAGGTGGCCGCCCTGGGCTTGCAGGCCCAGGTGACGTTTGCCGGGCTGGTGACGCGGATTGACCTGTATTTGCAGGCGGCAGATGCGTTTGTGTTCCCCACGGAAAAAGAAGGTATGCCCAACGTGGTGCTGGAAGCCATGGCCGCCGGGCTGCCCATTGTGGCCAGCCGGGCCAGCGGCGTGGTGGAGGTGGTGGACGATACCACCGCCTGGCTGCCCCCGGTGGGCGATGTAGCCGCCTGGGTGGCGGCGCTGCACGCGCTGCTGGCACAGCCCGACCAGGCCGCGGCCCGGGCCGCCGCCGCCCGCCACCGGGCCGTCACCCGCTTTTCACTGGCCGCCATGGCCGAACGCTATCAGGCGCTGTATCGCCAGCTTAGGCCGGGCTGAGCCGCCCCCGCGCCCCGGCCGGCACCTCCATCACCGGCAGGCGCACGCGAAACAGGCTGCCCGCCCCCGGCTCGCTCTCGACTTCGATGCTGCCCTGGTGCTGCTCGATCACTTTCTGCACGATGGCCAGCCCCAGGCCGCTGCCCCCGCGATCCAGATTGCGGGCTTTATCCGCCCGGTAA
>JALOOI010000158.1 GCA_025454495.1 Anaerolineae bacterium | reverse complement strand
CCGCTGCTGACATCGGTGGTGAAATTGGCGATGGGCGCGGCGGGCAGCGCGGCACTGACGCTGATGCTGCCGGTAAACGTGTTGGAGCCGCCCGCGTTGGTGACGGTGAGGCTCACCGTGTAGGTGCCTTCGGCGCTGTAGGTGAAGGACTGCGTATTGCCGGCGGTGGCATCGGCGGTGCCGTCACCGTTGAAGTCCCAGGCCAGACTGTCGATGGTGCCGGTGGAGGTGTTCGTGAAGGCGACGGCCAGCGGGGCGGTGCCGCTGCTGACATCCACCGTGAAGCTGGCCACGGGGGCCGTGATCTGCACCGGGTTTACGGTGATCGTCTCCTGCTTCGTGGTGGAACCGCCGCTGTTGCTGGCCGTCAGCCGGGCCACGTAGGTGCCTGGCGCGGTGTAGGTGAACGACGGACTCTGATCGGTGCTGTCCGTTTGCCCGTCATTGTTGAAATCCCAGGCATAAACCGCCCCGCTGCCGGTGGACGTATTGGTGAAATTCACCGTCAGCGGCACCGTGCCGGTGGTAGCGCTGGCGGTAAAATTCGCCACCGGCGCAGAAGGCGGTGCTGACGCGGTAACGGATAGTGTGCGGGTGTTCTGCCCGCCGGGGCCAATGGCCGTCAGCCGGACGGTGTAGGTGCCGCCGGTGGTATAGACGTGGGTGGGGTCTTTATCCACGCTGTCGGTGATGCCATCGCCGTTGAAATCCCACAGGTACTGAGTCACCTGGCCCTGGGTGGTGTTCTGGAACGCCACCGTTAACGGGGTGGTGCCGGTGGTGGGCGTGGCCGTGAAATTGGCCACCGGGGCCGCTACCTGCGGGTTCACCACTGTAACCTGGCGGATCATGGTGCTGCTGCCGCCGGGGCCGGTGACTTTGAGGATGACGTTGTACGTGCCCACGGCGGTAAAGGTTTTGGACGGATTCACCTCGCGGGTGGTGGTGCCATCGCCAAAATCCCATTCATAGGCGGTGATGCTGCCGGTGGACTGGTTGGCGAAGGAGACCGCCAGCGGCGCGGTGCCGCTGACGCGATTCGGCGTAAAAGCGGCTACCGGCGCGGCCGCGCTGGTGACATTGATCTGCCGCGAGACATTGGCCGTCCCGCCGGGCCCGGTCACGGACAGTGTTACCGTGTAGACCCCCGGCGTGCGGAAGGTGGTGGTGGGGCTGGCTTCGCTGCTGGTGCTGCCATTGCCGAAATTCCACTGGTAGCCGGTGATGTTGCCCTGCGACTGGTTGAAGAAGCGCACCGTCAGCGGGGCATTGCCGGCCGTGAAATCCTGGGTGAAGGCGGCGATGGGCAGCGGCGTGGCGGCCGTGCTGGTGGGTACCGGGGTGGGGTTGGTATTCTGCACTTTGATGTTATTGACCACCGTCGTTTGCTGGCTGCCATCGCGCAAAAAGACGCGCAGCCGCACCTGGTAAAAACCATCCGATGAGCCGCCGGTGGTGGTGTTCCAGATGCCCAGCACGCCGTTAATCACCGGGGATTGCACAATGCCGGTGACGGGGAACCATAAATTGTTAGGATTGGGGTCGGGCCCGAATTCCAGCCGATACTGCAAAAAGGCGGGATGACTGGCCGAACCAACCACCTGCACATTGCCGGCGACCACATTCCCCGGCAGCGGTGACAGAATCACGATGCTGTAGGGCAGGGGGGTGCTGGTGGGCAGGATGCTGCCGGACGGCGGGAAAATCACCGGCGGCTGTGTGGCCGGCAGGGCGATGCGGGTGGGGAAGGTGAAGGGGGTGGTCGTCACCGGCAGCGCCGTCGGAATCACGGCATTGGGCAGCAGCGTGCGCGTGGCTGCCGGGCCGGTGGAAGTAGGCTGCGCGGTAATATCAACCGGAGCATTCTCCGGGGCACCGAGATTACAGGCCGCCAGGGTTAACACGATGATGATAAAGGCAAATAACAGCCGGAAGCCTGTTCTTGCCCTGGAATTAGCGGGCATCGCTCGTCCTTTCTTAACGCTGTGTGAAACTGACTCCATTATAGTATAGTCCCGTTCCAATGCCCAAACAGATACGATCGCCTGACGTTACTGCTACGGCGGAGTGGTTGCGGGCTGTTCGTGCTATTGGCTACAATCAATGGCAACATGGCGAAAACACATGAAAGCAGGTGAAAGAAAATGACACTCCCGGCACGCCAGTCACCACAGGGCAGGCGCGTTTCGTTTTTTGTGACCTGTATTATGGACATGATCTACCCCGATACCGGTATGGCCGTGGTCGATGTGCTGGAACACCTGGGCCTCACGGTCGATTTTCCGGCGGCGCAGACCTGCTGCGGGCAGCCCGGCTTTAACGCCGGCTATCGTGGCGAAGCGAAGCAGGTGGCGCGGCAATTTCTGCGGGCCTTCCAGGATGCCGAAGTGATCGTGACGGCTTCTGGCTCCTGCGCGGCCATGGTGCGCCATGAATATCCGGCCCTGTTCGCGGATGACCCGCAGTGGGCGGCGGTGGCCCGGCGCATCGCCGCCAGCACCTGGGAACTGACTGAATTCATCGTGGAGGGGCTGGGCATGACGGATTTAAACCTGCGCCTGCCACAGCGCCAGACCTTCGCCTTTCACGATGCCTGCCACGGGCTGCGCCTGCTGGGCCTGGGTGGTGCGGCGCGGACGCTGGTGGAAAATATCGATAACGCGGTGGTGGTGGATTTGCCAGAATGCGATGTGTGCTGCGGCTTCGGCGGGCTGTTCAGCGTGAAAATGCCGGAGGTGAGCAGCGCCATGCTGGCCAAGAAACTCCAATTCATCGAAGCGTCTGCCGCGGAAACCATCATTACCGGCGATGTAAGCTGCCTGACGCAAATGAACGGCGGCCTGGCGCGGCAGCAGTCCAAAAAACGGGTGTGCCATGTGGCCGAGGTGCTGGCCCAGGGCCTGAAAGGTCAGCAGGATGGACGTTAAATCCAATCAATTTATCGCGCTGTCGTCTATTGCCATTGGCAATGCGGAGATGCAAAAGGCGGTGACGAAAGGTACCCATAACGCCTACGTCAAGCGCCAGGCGGCTATGTTTGTGGATGGCCACGAACACGGCGAAGCCCTGCGCCAGCAGGCCGCCGAAGCCAAACGCCGTGCCCTGCGCCATCTGCCGGATTTGCTGGAACAGGCCGAAGCGCAGATGCAGGCCAACGGTATACATGTGCTGTGGGCGGCGGACAGCGCCGAAGCCAACCGGCAGGTGCTGGACATCGTGCGGCGGCACAGCGTGAAGAAGGTCGCCAAGAGCAAGAGCATGGTCACAGAGGAAACCGGGCTGAACCATGCCCTGGAAGCGGCCGGGATCGATGTGGTGGAAACGGACCTGGGCGAATATATTATCCAGCTCAACCATGAACCGCCGAGCCACATCATCGCGCCGGTGATTCACCGCACCAAAGAAGAAATCCGCGATATTTTCATCGAAAAATTGAACATGCCCCCTACCGATGATGCCGCCACCATGGTCGCTTTCGCCCGCCAAAAGCTGCGCGACGTGTTCCTGACGGCGGAGATGGGCATCAGCGGCGGCAATTTCATCATCGCCGAAACCGGCACGCTGTGTATGGTGACGAATGAGGGCAACGGGCGGCTGTGTACCACGCTGCCGCCGGTGCATGTGGCGCTGGTGGGCATCGAAAAAGTGATTGAAAACGTGGCAGATTACGCCACGCTGACCCAGGTACTGCCTCGCAGCGGCACCGGCCAGAATATGACCGTTTACACGAATATGATCCATGGCCCGCGCCGCCCCGGCGATGACGATGGCCCGGAGCATGTGTATGTGATCCTGGTGGATAACGGCCGCAGCCGCATTTATGCCACACAGTACGCCGAAGTGCTGTCCTGCATTCGCTGTGGCGCGTGCCAGAATGCCTGCCCGGTGTATCGTTCGACCGGTGGCCATGCCTATGGCTGGGTATACGGCGGCCCCATCGGTGCCGTGCTGACCCCGCTGCTGGTGGGGCTGGATAAGGCAACCCCGCTGCCCAATGCCAGCAGCCTGTGTGGCAGTTGTAAGCAGGTGTGCCCGGTGGATATTGACCTGCCGCGGATGCTGCTGGAACTGCGGCATGATATTGTGCAGCAGGGCTACACCGAGCGCACGTGGAATGCCGGCATGAAAGCCTGGGCCCTGGGCAGCAGTTCACCGCGCCTGTTCGAGGCGGGCGGGGCGCTGGCCCGCATCGGGCGTAACCTGGCCGGGGAGCAGCTTCCCGGTATCCTGGGCAACTGGACGAAATCGCGCGATTTTCCGTCGTTTGCCGCGAAGCCTTTCCGCCAGTTGTGGCGTGAACGGCAGGCGCGGCGGAATGGTAAACCCTCATGAGCAGCCGCAATCACATTCTGAAGCAGTTACGGGCGGTGCCGCCGCCATTTGGCGCGGTGCCCCCCATCACCGAACGGCGGCCCATGGTGCCGCTGGCCGATACCGCCCCGCAGGCACTGTATCAGCGCTTTGTTAAAGAGGCGGAAAAACTGGGCTGCCGGGTGTACCCGGTGGCGGATGCCGCCGCGCTGATCGACCAGGTGCAGCGGCTGGTGCAGGGCCAGGCGCGGGTATCTGCCTGGGCCGCGGAACATTTGCCAGTGCCGGGGGTGATCGCCGCGCTGGAACAGGCTGGCATCGCCATCAGCGGGGCCGGCGATGCCGGGGTGAGCTATGGCATCACCGGGGTGGATGCCGCGCTGGCGGCCACGGGCAGCCTGCTGCTGCAAAGTGGCGCGGGCAAACATCGCACGGTGTCGCTGCTGCCGGAGACGCATATTATGCTGCTGCGGGCTGACCAGATTATCCCCGACCTGGAGACCTGGTTTGCCCGGCAGCAGGCGGCCGGGCTGGACGCTTTTCGCCAGGTGGCCAACACGGTGATTATCTCCGGGCCCAGCAAAACCGCGGACATCGCCCAGGAATTGATCCTGGGGGCGCACGGGCCAAAAGCGCTGCATCTGGTCATTTTGTCCCCGGCTGGATGAATTCACCAGGCCGGCAGCACCAGAATCCGGTTAAATCAGATAAGCATCTTGCAATTTAGGGGGAAAAAGACCAGACTCATCGCATTCACTGAAGCGCGTTTGACAGGTGCTGGAATCCTTTATGCCGTCACAACTTGATTTTCATGGGCCCAATGCCGGGTATATCCTGGCGCTGTACGAACAATATCAGCAGTCGCCGGAATCGGTTGATGCTGCCACGCGCCGTTTTTTCCAGAACTGGTCGCCCCCGGCCAATGGCAGCCAGGTGCCGGTGGCCGCGCCCGGCACGGTCGATTTTACGAAAGTGGTGGGGGCGGTGAACCTGGCGCAGTCCATTCGCCTGTTCGGGCATCTGGATGCACAGCTTGACCCGCTGGGCCACCCCCCCCAGGGCGACCCCGAACTGCTGCCCCAGGCGCACGGCCTCACCGAAGATGATCTGCGGCACATGCCCGCCAGCCTCATCGACAGCCCGCTGGCGGCCGGACTCAGCAATGCCTGTGAAGCCATCGCCGCGCTGCGGGCGGTGTATTGTGCGTCCATCGGCTGGGATATTGAGCATGTTCGCGTGCCAGCCGAGCGCCTGTGGCTGCGCGACGCGATTGAGTCGCGGCGCTATCGCTTCGCCGGCACGGACGAAGAAGCCCGCGACGTGCTGGAACGTCTGTCCCAGGTGGAAGCCTTTGAGAGCTTCCTCCAGGATACCTTCGCCACCAAGTATCGCTTTTCGGTGGAAGGGCTGGACATGATGATCCCGATTCTGGATGAGATCATCGCCGGGGCCGCGCAGCAGGGCGTGAAGACGGTGGCGATTGCCATGGCCCACCGCGGCCGGCTGAACGTGCTGGCGCACATCATGAACAAGCCCTACCAGCAAATTCTGGCGGATTTTCACGATCCGCGCCTGGCGCAGGAAAAAGTGCAGGCCATCGGCTGGACGATTGGCGATGTGAAATATCATAAGGGGGTGCGCCACGAATGGCGTGACGGTGAAACGCCGGATGGCCTCATCCTGACCATGCCGCCCAACCCCAGCCATCTGGAGCAGGTGAACCCGGTGGCGGTGGGCATGGCCCGCGCGGCCGGCACCACCACCGCCCGCCGCGGCCGGCCGGAATTTGACCCGCGCAAAACGATGCAAATCCT
This sequence comes from Anaerolineae bacterium, assembly GCA_025454495.1. Classification (GTDB taxonomy): domain Bacteria; phylum Chloroflexota; class Anaerolineae; order Aggregatilineales; family Phototrophicaceae; genus JALHOR01. The sequence goes on along the minus strand of JALOOI010000158.1, from coordinate 3,870 downwards.
CATTCATGGCGATGCCGCGTTTCCGGGGCAGGGGATCGTGGCGGAGACGTTCAATCTATCGCGGCTGCCGGGGTATACCACCGGCGGCACCATTCACATCATCGCCAATAACCAGCTTGGCTTTACCACGCTGCCGGTGGACAGCCGCAGCAGCCTGTATGCCAGCGACCCGGCCAAAGGCTACCGGGTGGTGATCGTCCATGTGAATGCCGATGACCCGGCGGCCTGCATCGAAGTGGCCCGGCTGGCTTCGGCCTTCCAGAAGCGTTTTGAGAAAGATTTCCTGATCGACCTGGTGGGGTATCGCCGTTATGGCCACAATGAACTGGATGAGCCGGGCTTTACCCAGCCGTTGATGTACCAGCGCATTCGCCAGCATCCGCGGGTGCGCCAGTTGTGGACGCAGCGGCTGATCGAGCGCGGCCAGGTGAGCGCGGCGGAAGCCGAAGCGCTGTTCAAGACCTGGTACGCTAATCTGACGGCGGCCAATGAGAAAGTGACCGAAGACGATTTCGCGGCCGAAAGGCCGGCGACCCCGCCCCCCGGTGCCGCCGGCACGCTCATCACCGGCATCGCGCTGGAGCGCCTGGCCGCCCTGAATCAGGGCTTAAGCGATACGCTGGACGGCTTCAACTTCTATTCCCCCCGGCTGCAAAAAGCCATCCTCAGCCGCCGCGACATCCTCAACGAACCGGAGCAGCCGCTGATTGACTGGGCCACGGCGGAAGAACTGGCCTTCGCCTCGATCCTGGAGGAAGGCATTCCCATCCGGCTGACCGGGCAGGACAGCGAGCGCGGCACCTTCAGCCATCGCCATGCGGTGCTGTACGATGCGAAGACCGGCGAGCCGCGCAGCCCGTTGCAGCGCCTGCGCCAGGCCACCGCCAGCTTTGAAGTGTTGAACAGCCCGCTGTCCGAAGCGGCGGCGGTCGCCTTTGAGTTCGGTTACAATGTGCAGTCCCCGGAAACGCTGGTGCTGTGGGAAGCACAGTATGGCGATTTCGTGAACGGGGCGCAGGTGATGATTGATGAGTTCATCGTGTCCGCCCGCGAAAAGTGGGGGCAAATGACCTCGCTGGTGATGCTGCTGCCGCACGGCCATGAAGGCGCGGGGCCGGATCATTCCAGCGCCCGCCCGGAACGCTTTTTGCAGATGGCAGCCCGTACCAACCTGCGAATCGCCAACTGCACCACCGCGGCGCAGTATTTCCACATTCTGCGGCGGCAGGCGCTGCTGCTGAAGACGGACCCGCTGCCGCTGATTATCATGAGTCCCAAGAGCCTGCTGCGCAACCCGCTGGTGGCGGCCAGCGTGGGGGACATCACCGGCGAAACGCGCTTCCAGCCCATCATTGACGATGCCGCAGCCGACCCGGCGCAGATCAACCGGCTGGTCTTTTGCAGCGGCAAGTTCTATTATGATCTGGTGACGAGCGAACACCGGGCCCAATACCCCCATGTGGCCGTGGTGCGGGTGGAGCAGTTGTATCCTTTCCCGGCCGCGCAGATGCAGCTTATCCTGGCGCGGTACCCGCAGGTGCAGCAGGTGGTGTGGGCGCAGGAAGAACCCAAAAATATGGGCGCGTGGGAGTTCATGGGGTATCGCCTGAAAAAGCTGGTGGGGATGCATTTGCCGGTGAATTATGTGGGCCGCCGCCGCAGCAGCAGCCCGGCCGAAGGGTCGAAGACGGCGCACCAGGTGAACCAGGCGATGATTACGGAATATGCATTTAACTGGGTTTTCAATCACTGATCCCGGCTGAGGGAGGAAAGACATGCCGTTTAATCTGGTCGTGCCGCCGCTGAGTGAGTCGGTGCTGGAGGCGACTGTCTCCGAGTGGCGTAAACAGGTCGGCGACCGTGTGGAAGCGGGCGAGGTGGTGGTGGTGCTGGAAACAGACAAGGTATCGCTGGAAGTCACCGCCGATCAGCCGGGGACGCTCACCGGCATTCTGCATCCCGTCGGGGCGGATGTGACCGCCGGAGCCGTCCTGGGGGTACTCGGCGAAGGGGGCGCGGCCGCAGCCCCGGCCGGGCCTGCATCTGCGCCTGTGCCGGCCGCGGCCCCGGCGGCCAAAACAGCCGATGACCCTAAAGCCACCCCGGTAGCCCGCCGCGTCGCGGAAGCCAACAATGTTGATCTTACCCGTGTGCCGGCGGAAAGTGGCCGCGTCATGAAAGCGGATGTGCAGAATTACATCGCCGCGCAAAAATCGCCTGCTCCTGCGCCGGCTGCGCCCCCGGCGGCCAAACCGGCCCCCGCGGCGGAACGCGCCCCGCGGGAGGAGCGTATCCGGCTCAGCCGCCGCCGCCGCACCATTGCCGCCCGGCTGGTGGAAGCACAGCAAACCGCCGCCATGCTCACCACGTTCAACGAGGTGGATATGAGCGCGGTGCAGGCCGTGCGCCAGCGCCACAAAGACTCGTTCAAGGAAAAATACGGGGTCAGCCTGGGGCTGAGTTCGTTTTTTGTGCGGGCCACCATCGGCGCGTTGAAAGCCTTCCCCATGGTGAACGCCGAAATCGCCGGCGATGAGGTCATTGTCAAGCAGTATTATGATATTGGCGTGGCCATTGGCGCGGAAGAAGGCCTGGTGGTGCCGGTGCTGCGCGATGCGGATCGGCTGTCTTTCGCGCAGATTGAAACGCAAATACGCCAGTATTCGCAGCAGGTGCAGGCCGGCACCCTGGCCATTGAGTCGCTGCTGGGCGGTACCTTCACCATCACCAATGGCGGCGTTTTTGGCTCGCTGATGAGCACGCCCATTTTGAATTACCCGCAGGTGGGCATCCTGGGGCTGCACGCCATCAAAGAGCGCCCGGTGGTGGTGGATGGGGCGGTGGCGGTGCGCCCGATGATGTACACCGCCCTCACTTACGATCATCGCATCATTGACGGCCGCGAGGCGGTGCAGTTTCTGGTGCGCGTCAAAGACTTAATCGAAAACCCGGAGCGCCTGCTGATCGAAGTGTAGGCCCGGCGGTGGTGCTGCCAGGGCAGAACCCGGTCTATACGGCCGGGTTTTTTATTCTACAATAGCGCCTCTGTGTCTTCATTCACTCTGGCGAGGCTGCCCGTGTCTGCTTCTGCACCGCTGCTCACCTTTTTCAGCCCGCACCATGCACAGCACAACCCGCCCCATGAATTTATGCATGGCCGCCTGGTGCCTTTCTTCGAGATGCCGGCCCGCGTGGAGGCCCTGCGCCAGGGGCTGGCCGCCGCCGGGCTGCTGCGTCTGGTGGAGCCAGAACTGCGCGTGCGCCCCGCTGACCTGGCGCAGGTGCATGACCCGGCTATGCTGACGTATTTTGAGCAGCTTTCGGCCGGGGTGGTGGTCGAGGTGCAAAAATTTTTCGCCGCCTATCATTTGCAGCATGAGGTGGATGAGAACGTCTATTTTTACGAATCCATGTTCCCCAGGCGCACCTATGGCGCTGCTGCGCCGTCGCGCTACTTCATCTATGACAGCGTTAGCCCCATTGGCCGGCATTCGTGGACGGCCATTTTACATTCCGCCAACCTGGCCCATGCCGGGGCGCTGGCGCTGCTGGCCGGCGAACCCCGGGCCTATGCCCTGTGCCGCCCGCCGGGGCACCATGCCGGGCGCGATTTTGCCGGGGGCTACTGCTATGTGAACAATGCGGCGGTGGCTGCGGCCGCGCTGCGCTCGCTGGGCCGGGTGGCCGTGATTGATGTGGATTATCATCATGGCAACGGTACCCAGGATATTTTCTGGCACACGCCGGAGGTCATGCTGCTGTCGCTGCATGGCGACCCGGCCTTTGAATACCCGCATTATGCCGGCGCGGCCAGCGAAACCGGCGCGGGCAATATCCTCAATCTGCCGCTGCCCGCCGGTACCGATGAAA
>JALOOI010000365.1 GCA_025454495.1 Anaerolineae bacterium | reverse complement strand
CGGGACGATCTTCCTCTTTGCGCGGGCTGAAGGGTGAACTGCCGCCGCCGCTGCTGAACGGGCTGCGCGGGGCGCTGTCATCTTTTTTAGGGGGCACCGGCGAAGACGGACGATCACCGCCGGGCGGGTCTTTTTTATCGCCGCCGGACAGCGGCCCGGTGCCGCCGGTGCGGGCGGGCGGGCTGCCAAAGGGCGATAAGCCGCCGGCCGGGCGCGGCGGGCTGCCAGGCGTGGGCGACTGCGGCGAGGCCGTGCCGCCGAAAGGCCGCGAGGTGCCCGGCGTGCCGCCACCGCCACTCAGCCGGTCAGCCATGCGATCACGCAGGGAATCGCTGCCACCGGCACCGCTACCGCTACCACCGCCGCCGGGCGTGGGGCTGACGGGTGAACGCGGTGCACCCGATAACCCGCCGCTGCCGCTGCCGCTGCTGCCAAAAGCACCCCCGGGCCGGCTGCCAAACGCGCCCGATCCACCCGCGCCAGGGGAAGACGGGCTGCCACCGGCCCCCGCCCCGCCGCTGGTGTAGCGCGTGGTGGGCGGGGTGCTGCTAAACCGACTGCTGCCCGACCCCGGCAGGCCGCCGCCGCTAAAAGGCTTTACATTGCTGCCCGGCTTAATCGGCCGGCCGATTGACTCATCATCGTCTTCGTCTTCTTCGTCATCGTCCGCATCGTAATAGTCGTTGTTGTCGTCATCATCGCCGTCGCTGTAGTAGCGCAGTTCTTTATCATCATCCATCATGGCGTACTATCCCGTTCAGAGTGACGGACGGAGTTCATGCATGTCGTAGCATACCACACAATTGAATTTGCCGCGATACTTTTTGAACTTTTGTTCTATTAGAACTGCATTGGCGTGCGGGGGCAGCTAACGGCGCACCAGTTCCACCACGAACACGGGGCGTTTAATCAGGCGGCGGGGGTATTCAGCCAGCAGCGACCAGGTGGCATGGTCGATATTGTCCCAGAACGGCTCATAATCGGCCATCACAGCATAGATGACGGTGCCGGCGGGCAGCGGAGCCAGGGTGTTTTGCAGCGTGCGGCGCGGGCTGCGCTCTGGCAGGCAGGTGATGGGCTGCTCCACGTAGAAAAAGATGAGGTGGCACAGGTTCCAGGTGGCATACACCGGGCGCGGCGGCAGCGCGTTCAGCGTGCGGGCGGCGGCCTGCACCGCGTCATCGCCCAGGAAATAGCCAGCGATGTATTCGGTGTGGTTGGTGCCGTAAAACGCGGGGAAATCCGGCCTGGCAAAAGGCAGCGTCTGCGGCGCATGGAGGGTGGTGGCAGCGAAAGGCAGCGCCCACAGCAGGGCCCAGGCCAGCAGCGCCAGCCCCGGCAGCGCGAACAGCCACGAGCGGCGGACCAGCCGCAGCAGGGCCACCACCACCAGCGCCAGCCCCAGGGACACGGGGGCCGCTGCCGGCATCACATAGCGCGTGGTGATGAGGCGGGCGATGAAGAAGGCCGGCAGCGTGAGCAGCAGCAGCCAGGCGCTGCTGTACAGCAGCCCGCGCCACACCCGCGCCTCCAGCCCGCGGAAAGTGACCAGGCCGACGGCAAAAGCCAGCACGGTCGCGGCCAAAAAGCCCGGCGTGACGAATTCCGCCAGCAGCGGCGTAAGGTGTTGCACATAATTGAGCGGCTGGAAGAAATATTCTTCGCTGCGGGCGATGTTGGTATCGTTGACGATGATGAACGGCTGATCGGTGCCGTGGGCCAGCGCCGCCGGGATGAGCATGGGCAGCCACAGGCCGCCGCCCAGCAGCGCCCCCACCAGCAGCCCCGGCAGATAGCGCCGCCGCCAGTGCTGGATCAGGCGCAGCGGCCCCCCGGCCGGGCGCGGCGCAAACAGCAGCAGCGCCACCACCGGCAGCAGCACGATCAGCGCGGTGGTCAGTTTGGCCAGCGTGGTGAGGCCCAGCAGCAGCCCCACCAGCGCCCCCTGCCACAGCGTGGGCCGTTTCACGTACACATAGCAGCGCCAGGCCGCCAGCGACAGCAGGCCGGCAGCCAGCGGGTCGGCCATGGCCATGCGTTCAAAGAATAACGCCGGCGGCAGCAGCGCATACAGCGCCAGCGCCACGATCCCGGTCAGCGGGCCGGCCAGCAGCCGCCCCAGCAGATACAGCGCCGCGCCGGTGATGACGGCGACCAGGGCGATGGACAGCCGGCCCACCGGCAGCATGGTGCGCGGGGTATTATCCGCTTCAAACAGGCCCATCCAGAAATAGACCAGCACCTTGCCATGGGCGAAGCGGCCCGGGTTTTCGGCAAAGTCCCACACGCGCATCGCCCGGCGCAGATGAAAGCCTTCATCGACATAGGGCGGTTGTACATCGATGTGCTGGCTGCGCAGCGCGAACAGGCCCAGCAGCAGCAGGACAACCGGCAGGAGGGCGGCCAGGCGCGGTTTCATGATAGCGCAAACGGGGGCCCGGTCAGGCCGGGGCGCGGCCGGCCGGCGGGACAGTGTTCACAGGCGGGTGGTGCATGATCGACATGGTGCAGCTCCTCACACCCCCTGATGATAGCCCGCCGGCCGGCGCAGGGCAAGCCTTTACGCGAAGGCGAACACTTTCGGCAGGTAATTTTGTTCGCGGGCATAGGCCAGCAGGTCGTCGCGGAAGGCCGGATGCGCGATGTTCACCAGCGCATGAA
>JALOOI010000364.1 GCA_025454495.1 Anaerolineae bacterium | reverse complement strand
GCGCCAAAATCGACCACGTTCCGCACGGTGCCGGCCAGCGTCATGCCGTCGCGCAGGTCATCCATGGACAGCACATCCTGGCGCAGGAGGGGCGGCGGCAGGTCGGCGCGCGGGTCACGCCCCGGGCGGATGAGCTGTTCCAGAATATCGCTGAGGGTGGGCACGCCGGCGTTGAGGTCGGCGGCCAGGCGGGCCAGGGCGGCGGGCGTTTTCAGGTCAGCCAGGGCGGTTTCGCGCCGGGCGAGCGTGTCCTTCAGGCTGAGGCCGGCGCGTTGCAGCACGGCGCGGGCCAGCTCATAACTTTCCGGGTGGATGGCGCTGGCATCCAGCGGCTGGCTGCCGTCGCGCACGCGCAGGAAGCCGGCGGCCTGTTCAAAGGCTTTTGCGCCCATGCCCGTCACTTTTTTGAGGGCCGCGCGGCTGTGAAACGGGCCGTGCTCATGGCGATGCGCCACAATCTGCTGCGCCAGCTTCGGGCCGATGCCGGCCACATAGCGCAGCAGCGCCGGTGACGCAGTATTGACATCCACCCCCACCGCATTCACCACGCTTTCCACCACCGCATCCAGCGCCGCGGACAGGGCTTTCTGGTTGACATCGTGCTGGTACAGGCCCACGCCGATGCTCTCCGGGTCAATTTTCACCAGTTCCGCCAGCGGGTCCTGGGCGCGGCGGGCGATGGACACCGCGCCGCGCAGCGTCACATCCAGATCGGGCAGTTCCTGGCGGGCCAGGTCGCTGGCGCTGTAAACGCTGGCCCCGGCTTCATTGACCACCAGATACTGCACGGCCGGCAGGGCGCGGGTGAGGGTGGCGGCCAGCGCTTCGGTCTCGCGGGAGGCGGTGCCGTTGCCGATGGCGATGAGGCTGATGTGATGGCGCTGAATGAGGGCCGTCAGCGTGGCCAGGGCTTCGCGGTGCTGGCGCTGCGGCTCGTGGGGGTAGATGGTGCCGGTGGCCAGCACCCGGCCGGAGGCATCCACCACCGCCAGCTTGCAGCCGGTGCGAAACCCCGGATCGATCCCCAGGACGACGTGCCCGGCCAGCGGCGGCTGGCCCAGCAGCCCGCGCACATTGTCCGCAAAGACGGTGATGGCATGGTCGGCGGCGGTCTCCGTCAGCGTGCGGCGCACATCGCGCTCGATGGCCGGCAGCAGCAGGCGTTTCGCGCCATCGGTGCTGGCTGCCAGCAGTTGTTCGGCCCAGGCAGAACGCGGCTCCGGCCGGAAGCGGGCCGCGATGATACGCTGCCAGTCCGCTTCGGCGATCTCCACGCTCACGCGCAGCACTTTTGCCGCTTCGCCGCGGTTGAGCGCCAGCACCTGATAGGGCTTCAGCAGGCGCACCGGCTGCTGAAAGGCATAATACAGGCGGTAGACCTCTTTCTCATCCGGGGTATCCGGCAGGCGCTGGCTGTGCAGCAGGCCGCGCTGGCAGGCGTGGTCACGCAGGGCCCCGCGCACCGCCGGCTGATCGCTGACGACTTCGGCCACGATGTCGCGGGCCCCGGCCAGGGCGGCTTCGGCGGTGGGCACAGCGTCGGAGAGGAAGGCCCGGGCGGCCACGGCGGGCGCGTCGCCGGTGCGCGGCTGCGCCAGGATGAGATCGGCCAGGGGTTGCAGGCCGCGCTCGCGGGCGACGCTGGCGCGGGTTTTGCGTTTGGGGCGGTAGGGCTGGTAGAGGTCTTCCAGCGCGGTGAGCGTTTCGGCCGCCGCCAGGTCAGCCGCCAGCGCCGGGGTAAGCTGGCCCTGTTCCGCCAGCGCCGCCGTGATGCTGTCGCGGCGCTCCGCCAGCGCCCGCAGGCGGGCCGCATTCTCCTGAATCTGGCGGAGCTGGAATTCATCCAGATTGAGCGTCATTTCCTTACGGTAGCGGGCGATGAAGGGCACGGTATTGCCGGCATCCAGCAGGGACAGGGTCGCCGTCACCTGCTCCGGGCGCACCTGGAGCAGCGCAGCGATTTTTTGCGAGAGGAACACGATAGCTATCTCCGGCACAGGGTGGCTGATGAGGCACGCATTGTAACGGAGGGGCGGCGGGGCTATCAACGGGGAGGATGGGGGGGTGCCCATTGCAGGCACCCGCAGGAGCCACATATAATAGAGCAAAGACAGCAAAGCCAAACGATTTGGATGATTTTTGAACTCAAGATCATTTGAATTCGCTCTGCGTTCTCCATAAGTGTTTCAGAGTTAATTGATTCTACAGACAATGAAATTATTGAACTTGCTGATTGGCTTCAACAGCTTTTGGATGGTATATAAATGATTGATATTACAGAACTCACGATGATTATTCCCTCGCTATTTCTTGTTTTCCTCTTTCTATATGGAGGTGACAAAATATACAGTGGAATGAGTGCACTACGTACTCAAAAAACACGTCGTTTAACAGGGAAAAATACTCGCCCCCCGGCTAGATGCTATTTGGGCTTGATCGCAGTTTTATTTGGCATTGTAGATTTAATGAATGATATATTTTTTATGTCTTTTTTATAATGCACATATTTCAAATTATTCGGGGAGGAGTATATTTTTATTTTTTGTTGAGCGTGTGCTTCGACATTTTCTTATGGATAAACCAATTAGAAAACGCCTAATCCAAGGGGTGTGAAGGCATCCATAAAGTTGGCCGCAAACATGGTCTCATTCAAATAAGTCTCGAAAG
>JALOOI010000363.1 GCA_025454495.1 Anaerolineae bacterium | reverse complement strand
CACGGCCAGGTACCAGGCCAGCAGCAGCAGCGCGGGCCCCACGAAGACCCAGGGTTGCAGGCGGCGCATCCATTTTTCCGGCAGGCTTTCCACCAGCATATTGCCCACGGTGAAGATGGCCGCCACGCTGCCCACGCCCCACACAATGGCCACCACGGTAATGATGAGCTGCGGCGCGTTGCTATCGCGCAGGAATAAAAAGCCGCCGATGAGGAAGGCCAGCGCGGCCACCGCCCCCACCAGCCCCAGGGACAGTTTCGCGGTATCCACCTGCTGCCCGTCGCTATTTTTGAGTTTGACTTCAAATCCCATAAGTCACCTGTTGCAGGCTAAAGTGTTGTTTTCAAAGGTTGCGGTTACGGTTACGGTTGCGATTGTGGTTATGGTTACGGGTGCCGGGAAAACAACAGGGGGCATCCGCACCGTACTGGGCGGTCTGCCCCCTGCCGGGTCATCAGGCATGGCGTTAAGGTGCTGCCGGGGCGGCCCCGGCAGGCACACGGCTTACTGCTGCGGCCAGGCAGCGCCCACGGCACCGGGCATCAGGTCGCTGCCGTCGAAGCGCACGCTGGTCGCGCCCGCCACCAGTTCGGCGATGCTGCGTTCCAGGTCGCTGCCGTACCAGTCAAGCTGAGCATCATTGTGCGGGGACAGTGCGCCACCGGCACCCAGCCAGGCCCGCACGCTTTCGCCGCGGCTGAAGAAGTCCATCACCGCCCGCACTTCGGGGCGGTCATTCAGCATGGCATAGATGTCGCCGGCGACCAGGAACGGCTTGCCGTAGGCTTCATCAATGCCGGGCAGGTAGAACACACCATAATCCGTCCCGGCCACGGTGCCTTCCGGGAAGAAGCTGGTGATGAAGTTGCCCTGTTTGTGCATGTAGCAGGTGACGGGGTCGCGGAACAGGCCGGCCGGCGCATCGCCGAAGCTGGTGCTGGCGATGGCTTCACGGCCACCGGCGACATAATTTTCCGCAAACCACACTTCCGCCAGGCGTTCCGCGGCGGCTTTCACTTCCGGGCTGCTGAACAGCAGGCGATCTTCCGGGGTATTCGGGAAAGACCAGCGATCATAATTTTCCAGGCTGGTGGTACGCAGCATGAATTCTTCCATCCAGTCGGTGGCCGGCCAGCCGGTCGCCACGCCGGATTCGATGCCCACGCACCACGGCGAGGAGCCATCCGCCACGATCTGGTCGCTGAGGGCGGTCAGTTCATCCCAGGTGGTGGGGATGGTGTACCCGGCGGCTTCGAAGGCAGGGATGCTGTACCACACCAGGCTCTTGCCATTGAAGCGGTTCCACACGCCGGCGGTGATGGTGCCCTCCGGCCCCGGCATCTGTGCCATGTCCAGCCAGCTTTGCAGGTAGTTGGCGGCCAGATGATCGGCATTGAGGAAGGTGCTCACATCCACGACGAAGCCCTGACCGGCGAAATCTTTCAGCAGCCCCGGCTGCGGGAAATCCGCAATGTCCGGCGCGGCACCACCTTCGATGGCGGCGCGAATGGCGACTTCAAATTCTTTGTTGCCGGTGTACTGAATGTCGATGCCCGTCCACGTTTCAAAATCGACAATGGATTCATTAAATTTCACTTCGTCCACATCCACAAACGGGCCACTCATCGTGACCACGGTGCCGGCCAGTTCCCCGGCGCAGGCCGCGGTCAGTTCGGCGCTCATGTTCGTCCACAGCCCTTCCGGGCAGCCAGCAGCTTCCTGGGCGAACAGGCTGTTGATGGACAGCAGCAGGAGGGCCGCCGCCAGAACAAAACTTAACTTTTTCATTGACTCAGGTCTCCTTAGAGTAAGCTGTGAAAACTACTCTATATGGTGTTGGGAACGGTACAATTGGCTTTCATCACACATAACGTTTTGATGAGCGCCCGCTGAATATTATGCCACCTTTTTAGGGCCCGGCAAGTGAATTGTGCAAAATCGTCAAAAACCTGGCGAAAATGGAGCTGTGCCCGTGCCTCTCCGGTTCAGCATCGTCACCCCCTCCTACAACCAGGCGGCCTACATCCCGCACACCCTGCACAGCGTCCTCAGCCAGGATTACCCGCATCTGGAATACTGCATCATGGATGGCGGCTCCAGCGATGGCACGGTCGAACTGCTGCAACAACAAACCGACCCGCGCCTGCGCTGGCAATCGCAGCGCGATGGGGGCCAGTCCGACGCGATTAATCGCGGGCTGCGCCAGAGCCAGGGCGATGTGCTGGCCTACCTCAATTCCGATGATGTGCTGCTGCCGGGGGCGCTGCGCTACGTGGCGGATTATTTCACCGCCCACCCGGAGACGGATGTGCTGTGTGGCAGCGTGTACACCATTGATGCCGCCGGGCAGCGCGTGCCCCCGGTCTGGCAGGTGCAGCCCCTCACCTGGCACAGCGTCCTCACCATGCGTATGATTTTGCCGCAGCAGGGCATCTTCTGGCGGCGGCGCGTGCAGGACAGCATCGGCCTGTTTGATGAAAACCTGCATTACCGCATGGATTACGACTACTGGATTCGGGCGCTGGTGGCCGGCTTTCGTTTTGCCACCACCGGGCACTTTCTGGCGGAATTTCGCGTCCACGGCGTGAGCAAATCCATCAGCCAGGAGGAGCGTTTCTGGCGCGACTGGTATACCCTGCTGGATAAGCTGTACGCCCGGCCCGACCTGCCCGCCGAAGTGCTGGCGCTGAAGCGGGTGGCCTATACCTATGCGGCCTTTTATGAAGGCGAACAGCATTTTCGCCGGGGCGACCTGGCCGCCGCCCGGCCGCCGCTGCGCCGTTTCGTGGCCGGGCCCGCCGCCCCGCGCCAGAAGGCCTATGCCCTGGCCATGCTGCTGGACAGCCACCTGCACACCCGCCTCACCCCCCGGCTCATCGCCCTGTACCGGCGGCTGCGCGGCGTGCGGGCCGGCGATGGCTACGACCCCGCCTGAAAGCGCCCCCCCGGCCCCTGCTCCCAGGGGGCGACGGGGTGCCTCTTTCGCCCTCATCCCCCGGCCCCTTCTCCCACGGGGGGCGAAGGGGTGCCTCTTTCGCCCTCATCCCCCGGCCCCTTCTCCCGTGGGGCGAAGGGGAGCCTCTTTCGCCCTCATCCCCCGGCCCCTTCTCCCACGGGGGGCGAAGGGGAGCAGGGCCGGCCGACGTTTTTTCCGTCCCTCGCCTGGGGGAGAGGGAAACAGGGTGAGGGCATCG
>JALOOI010000362.1 GCA_025454495.1 Anaerolineae bacterium | reverse complement strand
ATCGCTGTTTCACTCTGACGCAGCCGAGCGCGGGGCCATCGGCAAAAGTGGCATGTTCCTCTACCGCTTCATGACCACCTGCCGCCAGCCGATGATGCCCGCGCAGCTTGCGGCGGCCACCCGTCTGTCGATTAATCAGGTGAATTATGCGCTGGCCAAACTGCGCCGCTATGGCATCATCCAGCGCACGCCGGCGGGGTGGCAGGTGGAAGATCATACCGATCTCCAGCTTGGCCGCATTACCCTCACTGCCGGCCGCGGGGCTGCCCGCCAGCGTCGTCACATCCGTGACCGTGAGCTACTGCCGGCCGCGGTGCCGCCCGCCAGCGTCGTCACATCCGCGACCGTGAGCTGTACGCCGGGCAGCTTCTGCTGACGGCCCGGATGCGTTCTGAGGGGCAGCAGTTGCTGGATGCGCTCATTGCCCAGGGCCGGGCGCTGTACCGCACCATGCAGCCCCGCTATGCGTCTGCTGATGACCCGCTTTATCGTGGTCTTTTCCCCGGTAAACTATAAATGAATCATTGTTGAAACCTTCAGGTATCGTTACAGCATGATACAGTCCTGTTATATTTTTCATAGTTTGTTGCTTTTTATAGTTAAGATTGAATACATTATAAACATTATATTTTATGGATTATGATACTCTTACAGGGCTTTTTAGCCTCCACTCGTGCTTACGCAACCCTTTCTTGCCGTTATACCATGCACAACGAATATCACGGTACGGGTAAGGGGCATCTTTGTTGCTCAAATGCCGCTTTTCAGTAGAATGACGACGTAACAATTGTAATCAGGGCGAGTCTCGCTATGTCTCAGCGGAGGCTCATCCAGCAAGCTTAATTTGTTGAGTGTGTCGGGATGGTGGGCCTGTGTCTGGCGATGGGTGTGTGCTGATTGGCTATCACAGCGTGGAAGCGCGTTTTGCGCTGCGCCTGGCCACGGACCTCAAGAGTGAGGGCATCCACGTCAAAATGGATCGTCTGGATTTGCTGCCGGGCGATTACTACGAGCTGACCCAGGAAACCATGCTGCGCCAGTCACTGGCGCTGGTGGCGCTGCTCTCCCCGGATTATGTTTCGTCTTCGTATGGCCGCCATGAATTGTCCTATGCTCAGGAAGCGTCGCTGCCGGTGATCCCGGTGCTGCTGCGGCCGGTGTCCCCGGTGGACTGGCTGGCGGAGGCGACGCTGCTGCATGGCGATGTGATCGACCTGAGCGACTGGTACGCGCCGGGGCATTATGCTGCTGCGCTGGCGCAGATCAGCGCCCGGCTGCGCTCTTTACCGCGTATCACTGCCAGCCGGCTGGTGAACCCGGAACGCCGCTATATCAACCAGTTGCTGGCCGGCGTGGAAATACACAAAACGGCGCTGGAATACGTGCGCCTGTCCTATCAGGCGGCGCAGGCCGAAACGCTGCTCATTCGTCCGGCCCCGCGGCTGGAGCCGAATTATGGCCTCAGCGGCCCCTTTATCCTGCGGGATGCGCCGCTGGCCCAGGCCCGCTACCTGGCGAACCTGCCGGCCGCGCTGGAGCAGTTCCCCCGGCTGGTGCTGGCCGGCGAAAGTGGCAGCGGTAAAACCACCACGCTGCATCGGCTGGTGGAAGATGCAGCCCGCACCTATCGCCAGGAGCCGCGCGGTACGGCGCTGCCGCTGCTGGCTCACCTGGCGCACTGGTCGCCGGAAGTATCGCTGACCGATTTTCTGAAAGCACAGTGGCCGCTGAAAGCCGATGTGCTGGACTGGCTGGCGCGGGGCTGGGTGACGCTGTATCTGGACGGGCTGGATGAAATGCCTGCCGGCACCACGCAGATCGACGCGCTGCGTGACTGGCTGCATGGCCCCACCGCGCCGCAGCGCGTGGTCATTGCCTGCCGCCTCTCCGCCTATGATGATCGCACGGCGCTGGATTTGCCGGTGGTGTGCATCGAAGAAATGACCGATAGCCAGGTGCGCGAGATGGTGACGCTGCACCTGGGCGAAGCTGCCGGCCACACCTTTTTTCAGCAGTTTGCCGGCAGTGAGGATACCCTGCTGCGGAACCGGCTGCTGCTGCGCCTGCTGCTGTATCTGGCGCTGTCTTCGCCGGCGGCCGACCTGCCGCGCACCCCGGCCGCCATCCTCTATCGTTTTGTGGAGGTGGTGTGGGAGCGGGAGCGCCTGCTGCAAAGCCCGGACTGGGTGCCGCTGGAAGAGCTGCTGGACTGGCTGGCGGCGCTGGTGCATACGACGCTGGTGGCCGGTCATGCTTTTACGCTGCCGCTGGCGGCCGTGCCCCCGGAACAGCATTCGCGCCTGTACGCGCTGTGCAGCGCCGGGCTGATGCAGCATCAGGGCGACCGGGTGACGTTTGTGCATCCGCTGCTGGCCCATCTGCTGGTCGCGCTGCAACTGCGCCATGATAACTGGCACGAACACCTTCAGTACCCGGCTTTTAGCACCACCGGGCGGCGTATGGCGGCCCGGCTGGATGAAGCGGTGTGCCTGCTGGCCGGTTTGCTGCCCGATGCTGAACCCCTCATCCAGACATTAACGGATATTGACCCTTATCTGGCGGCCGAATGCCTGGCGGCCGGGGCGGTGGTGAGCGCGGCTGTTCGGCAGCAGGTGGTGGCCCGGCTGGTCTATTTTGCCATGGCCCAGGAGAATGCCGGCCAGGCTGCCGCGGCTGATGCGTTGCAGCGCCTGGGCCATGGCGATGCGCTGCCGCTGCTGCTGGAACAGATGCGCCATGCGCCCTGGCCCGCCCGGATGCAGGCCGCGGACTTTTTGCGCTTGCAGGGCATCACGGCGGATGCTGACCTGCTGGAAGTGTTCAACCTGTGGCATTTTATCACGGCGGATGCTGACCTGCTGGAAGTGTTCAACCTGTGGCATTTTGATATGGATGAGACGGTGGCGGTGGCCCTGCGCCAGGCGGGCGAGGAAGCGTTGCCGGTCATTTTGCGGCTGCTGGAGCATGACGACGCGGCCCGCCGCCGGGGTGCGGCCTGGGCGGCCGGCGAAATGTCCGACGCGGCGGCCGTCCCGGCGCTGGTGGCGGCCCTGGGCGATGCCGAAATTGCCGTCCGCCGCGAAGCCATCAGCGCCCTGCGCCGCATTCAGGATGCCGCGATGGTGCCGCACCTGCTGCCCCTG
>JALOOI010000157.1 GCA_025454495.1 Anaerolineae bacterium | reverse complement strand
AAGACATCGCCTGATCGTAAGATGTGATCAGCGTATACCAGGCTTCCAGCCGCCGGCAGTCATCCTGCCCCACCAGGCCCGGAGTCAGTCCGTCGCTCAGGGTCAGGTCATAGGGCAGTTCACAGATGCGAATGGCGGTCAGTTGATCGTCCCAGTCGCCTTCAGTGACCACCACGGAGCCGCTGCTGCGGACGGTGCCGGAGAGTGCCTCGACTTTGAAGGTATAGCGCTGCCCGGCGCTGACCTGAAGCGGCGTATCCAGCGGGATGGTGTAGGCTTCGCCCACCAGATGCGTGCTGCGGGAGAGATCGGTGGTGAGCGTGGCCGTGGTCAGCGGGGTATTGTCACCCGTGCGGGCGATGGAGAAATAGAGCGTTTCCTCATCTGCGTCGCCATCATCATCGCCCAGGCGCGGGGCAAAAATGCGCGTCACCGTGCCATGGGCCGGGGCGACAAATTCCACCAGGAAGGGTTGCAGGGGCCGCAGCCGTACCGCGCTTTGCAGCAGCTCTTCCGTAGGATTCAGCGCATCCACCGGGTTATTGGGAATGCCGATGTTGATGAGGGGCGTACCCGGCGGCGCGGCATCCAGTTGCAGGGCAAAATCGCCGGGGATGTTCTCCCACAACCAGCGGCTGGCCTGAACGCGCGTGACCTGCGTCCGGTAGAGGTGGGTGAACATGAGTCCCCACAGCACGGTAAACAGCGCTACAAAGCTGCCCAGAATCACCGCCCGGTTGGGCTTTAGGCCGGGCATGAAAGCCCCGCCGGCCAGCAGCAGCGCCACCAGCCCGGCCGCACCGGCGGTAAAGGTCAGTCCGCCGGTATTGACCACATCATACACGGGCAGCAGCCCCAGGGTCAGCGCAAAGCCGGCCAGCAGCAGCCGCGTCAGCAGCAGATCCTCCCCGCGCTGCCGCGCCTGGCGCACCAGCTCCACCACGCCCCAGGCCGCCAGCAGCGCCAGCGCCGGGTACAGCGGCAGATAGTAGCGCATGGTCATCACCCACTGGTTGCCCATGTAGCCGAAGTACACCAGCACCCACACGAACAACAGCATATTGCGCGTGCCGCCGGGCTTCGCCCGCACCAGTTGATAGCCCGACCAGCCCCAGCCAAACCAGGCCAGCACCGCCATGCCGATGCCCATGCCCCACAGCAGCATATCCTTCAGCGGGTACAAATAGGCGGAGCGATTGAGCCACTGGTAATTGGGCGGCGCGTCGCTGTTACCACTCACGCCGAAAGTGGCGCTGCCCAGGTCTTCCAGAAAGCGCGGGTTGGGCAAAATATTCCATAACTGCGGGCCCTGAAAAGCGTAGGGGTTGGCCAGCCGGAAGGCGAAAATCGTCAAAAAGCCGGCGATGATGATGCCCAGGCTCATCCGCGTGAGCAGACGCTGGCGCTCCTGCCAGGGCAGGCGCGTATCCAGCACCGGGAAGGCATACATCATGGCCGCCAGCACGATCACCCCGGCCAGCGGCAGCGTGTTGATGCGCCCGGACAGCGCTGCGCCCAGGCTCAGCCCGAAGATGATGAAGTGCCGCCAGTGCCCGTGCTGCTGCACACGCACCGCGGCCCACAGCCCCAGCGTCACAAAAAAGGTGGTGATGCTGTTGACGGTGCCGAAGTGCGCTTTCTGGATGGCCAGCGGCGCAGCGGCATACAGCAGCGCGGCCAGCAGCCCCACCCACCGGTTGTGCAGCCGGGTGCCAATGAGAAAAATCAGAAAAATGGTGCCACAGTCGAACAGGGCCGAGAAGAAGCGCCAGACCAGCGTGCCCCCCTGAAAATCAAACAGGGGGCTGCCGGCCGCTTCCTGCTGCTGCATGAACTGGCTGCCAAAATGGGCGATGAACAGCGGCAGGGTACCATAGGCATAAAAACCGGCCCCGGCATGGTGCGGGTTCAGCGGCGAACAGCCGGTATCGAAGTAACCGCCCGCGCCGCCGGTCTGCGGGTTCAACGCCAGGCAGCGCATCTGCTGCAATTCCGGCGAACTGAGCGAGCCAATCTCGCGGGCTGCGCCGGCCAGCGACACGGCCGTCTCGCTGCTCACCATCAGCGCGGCCACTTCATCGCGCAGCAGCGCATCCAGCGCCGATTGCACGGTATCGTACAGCACCACCCGCGCTTCGCCCACCCACCAGCGGGCCGCTTCGGCCGGCGGCGTGTCCTTTAAGGCCCCCACGCGCAGCCCATTGTTGGGCGTGATGGCGCTGCGGTCGGTGTACGCCGAAACGCTGTTGACCACGATCGATACCGGCGGATAGCGCTTATCATCGTGGGTAAATTCCAGCCCGCCGCCCACCAGCGGCAGCAGATTGCGCGTCAAAAAACGCTCATCCGGGTGCAAATCCGCGAAGTCGTCCCAGTTGAGGCCCACAAAACGAAAATAGCCGCCGGTCAGCAGCACGGCCGCCAGCAGAAACAGCAGCAGCAGCGGGTGGCGGGCACCGGGCCGGGCAGTCGATGGAGTCGTGCGGGTATCGTGCATGGCGACCTCAGAGCACACGCATAAACATCACATACTATACACCGGCCGCGGGGTGTTTCCTCAGCCGGGCCGCCCGGTGGGCATGAGCAATCGGTTAGCCGCTGGCCACCCCGTTACGCACCAGGAATTCCTGAAAGCGCTGTGCGCCCAGGGCCGGCACCCGGTAGAGCATAAAATCATCGCCGGGCTGGTAGGTGGGGTAGCGCAGTTCGCGCCCTGCCGGGAACCAGGTCTTAAGCTGCATGGACGTATCCACATCGTTCACCGAGTAGAAGAACAGAATGTCTTTGTCCGGGTCAAAGCGATAACGATCCTGCTTCAGGGCTGCCAGCCGCATAAAGTTGGGCACCTCGCCCAGGGAGATGATGCCATTGGGAAAATCCACCAGGCCGGCGGCCAGCCCCAGGGCGCGATGATCCCACCAGTATTGATAGGCGATCATGAAGGCGTTGCCGTAGCCTCCATCGCTGATGGCGAAGCCCTGCAACACCCGGCCGGCATCGCTGTAGGGCAGGGCGGAACTGATGTAGGTGGTATAAAATTTACCCCGATTGAGATAGGTATCGCTGTTGAGGGCGTAGGCCCCCAGGATGATGACGACGGCCACACCGCCCGCCAGCGCCCGCCCCGGCCAGCGCGGGATGACCTGCGTCAGCCGATCCACAAACAACACCAGCGGGAAGGCGGCCAGCAGGTACACGGCCGGCATGGCCCCGCTGGTGCGGGTAAAACTGGGGTTTTCGATGGGATAGGCGATGGACAGCGCCGATGGCAGCAGCATGATGAAGACAAAGATCGGTATCATCCAGTGGACAATATCCCGCTCACGCAGCAGCAGCCCGCCCCAGGCGACCAGGCTTAACAGCAGCAGCCCGCCGGTGAAAATGTCCAGCGCGGGGTAATTGGGGTAGCCGTTAATCCACGCGACATCGCCTTTCCAGTTGAACATCAGCAGCGCGGTACGGATATTGTTCAGCAGCACCGGCACATTCTGCGAAAACGCGGCGAGCTGTTCCGGCAGGGTGGCATAACGCTCAACAATGGTGCCATCCGCCAGCGTATCGGTCACAATGTCATCGCCGAGCAGGCGGCCGGCCGTGCGCCGAAAGAACTGTTCCGGGTTTTCCACGGTGTAATGCAGCATGGGCACAAACACAATGAACGAGACCAGCACCAGCACCGCCAGATTGGCGATGTAGCGCAGGCGCATCTGCCAGGTGCGGGCATTAAAATAGACCGCCAGCAGCACCATGATGACGATGACCACCGGCAGCATCCGCACGGCCTGGTACATGTACAGCCCGAAGCCCAGGCACAGCCCGGCCAGCATAAAATCGGCCCGCCGGTTGTGGCGCAGCCCGCGGGCCAGAAAGATCATCAGCAGCGTGGTGATGAACGGAGTCAGTACAATGCGCTCCGCCTGCCGGGTGATGGAGGTATGCCAGTAACTGGCGGCGATCAGCCCGGCCAGCACCAGCCCCAGCAGGATACCCTGGCGGCGGCGCTCCCGGCCCATGACTTCGAGTCCCAGCCAGAACAGCAGCGGCAGCGTGAGCACGCTTTGCAGCGCGGTGAGCGTCTTCAGCGATTCGTAGCTCATGCTCTGGCCCGGTAGCTGCGACCAGAGCGCCATGAGATACATATTGAACGGCTCGCGGCCGCCATTATTCGCCAGGAAAATATCGCGGCCGCCCTCCAGCAGGCGCTGAGAATCCAGCAGTTTTTCTACATGGTCGCTGGTCATCTCCGGCGGGATGGCCTGCGCCAGCGCCGGGTCGCCATTCAGCCGGTCAAAGCGGAACAGGGCCCCCAGGAGGAGGATGCCCGCCAGCGCAGCGATGATCCAGCCATTGTGCGACGTGATGCGAAAGCCCCGCAGGGCCTGCCAGCGTTCCCGTGCCCAATCCAGCGCATTCCAGCCGGCCGGGGCAAAGGCCGCGGCCACGCTGGCGATGGCGGCCAGCCACAGGTAAAAGGTGAGCGTTTCAAAACGGTTGCCGGCGGTGCCCACCCACACCAGCGCCGTCAGGAACAGGCCCGTCGCCAGTGCCATGATGCGCCAGGGCGCAGGCTGTGCATACCAGGGCCAGGGGGCATCCGCCGGCGCGTCGGTGCTGTCCGCGTCGCTCAGGTCAGGCGGGGGTGTTTTCGCCGGGGCATGGTCGCCGCTGCGCCGGCCGATCCAGTCGGCGGCATCCAGCAGCAGCCACAGCAGCACCCCGGCCAGGATAAAGCTGCTGGCCGGCACCGCCATACTGAGGATGAGCGCCACATTGTTCACATCTTCATCGCTGGCATCCAGCAGGCGCAGCACCCCGAACAGCAGCAGGCTGAGGGGCACGGCCCGCAGCAGCCCGCGCCGCCACCGGCTCAGCGGCAGCGCCCGCAGGCGGGCCGGCAGCCCCGGCGCAGACGGCAGCAGTTCACCCGCCAGCCACGTCAGCAGCGCCATGACCACCCACGGCGCACCGGCCACCAGTTGTATGCTCTCCTGGCGCAGCCGATTAAAATCGGACACCATCACGAAACCGCCGATGAGTGCCAGCATAAAGGCCACGCTGAACAGCATCACCTGGGCCAGCCGCAGGAGGCCGTCTGTATCGCTGGCCAGCAGCGTATCCCACCCTGACCGACGCAGGTCGCCGGGGGCATCGTCTGCCGGCAGCCGGAGTGCCAGCGTCTCGCGCGGCACATCGCCGGCCAGCACCTGGCGCAGGGCGGGCCAGGTAGCCCGCGGCCGGCGCAGCAGTTCGCTCAGCAGTTCTGCCAGCGATAAATCTTCAAAGTCACGTTCCGGGCTGCGGGTGGCCACGTCCAGCGGGACAGCGCCAGTCGCCGGCGGGGCCGCTTCTGGCGCGTCTTCAACTGCAACCGCCACCGCAGGCGCTGGATCGTCATCGGCGGGGGCGGGCACCGTCGCCGGCGCAGTCAGATCAGGGGTAACAGGCGGGCGATTCTCCATATCCGGCAGCGCTGCTTCTCTGTCGTGTTCAGACATGGGGTTTGCGTCCCTTCAGGGCCAGGTTGACGGTTGAGCGCTCTGGCGGCTCATTGATTGTATTGTGGCGGTCAAAAAAATTAAAGACTTTCAGCCCCAGGTTGATCGGGTTCCACAGGCTGCCCTCGTTGCGGTCAAAAGTCAGCCGACTGGCCGCCGTGGCCATGGCCGGCGGCAGCGCCCCGGCTTCCAGCAGCGGCATCCCGATGCCGTAGACCAGGTTATGGATGAAGGGAAAACAGTGATGGGTGAAGGCCCGTTCTTCCTCCACCAGGAAGCCGGCCGTGGCGGCCGCCTGGCGAAGCTGTTCGCGGGTGTACAGCCGCACGTGATTGGCCCAGATGCCGGCGAACACGCCGTGTTGAATGTGGGTGTTGAACAGTGTCTCCAGCGTTTTGTTGATGGGATCCCACCAGAAAGGGTAATGAGCGTGTGGAACGGTGATGGCCACCACCCCGCCCGGCCTGAGCACCCGGAACGCCTCGCGCAGGCCGCGCACGTCATCGTCCACATGCTCCAGAATTTCGGACAGGATGACCGCATCAAACGAGTTGTCCGGGTAGGGCAGATGATAGAGGTTGGCGCGGTGCAGCGGAATGTTCAAATGGCCGATGTTCTGCTGCGCTTTGCGCAGGACATCGGCATCCAGTTCCGCGCCGATGATGCGGCAGCCGGAAACATAGCGAAACATATTCAGGTAAAAGCCGCGCCCGCAGGGAATATCCAGAATCGTGCTGTCGTCGGTGGGGTTAACCCATTCAAAAATGGTCTGCACCCGTTTTTTGAAGGCCATATCGGCCTCGTTACGGGTCATCCGGGCGATGGTTGCTGCGTCAACCGTCGGTGTTTCAGCCATGCCGGCGCTGCCTCGCGTGCTGGTAGAAGATGCGTTCATAACCATCGACCGTTTCCTGAAAGGAGAAGCACTGTTCGATGTAGGCGCGGGGCTTAATATAATCCGCCCGCTGTTGCAGAATCGCCACCGCCGCCTGGCCGATAGATTGAGCATCGCCCTGGCGGGCCAGCCGGCCCATACCCGTCACCTGCACCGGCACGCGCCCGCCGGGAATATCGGTCATGACCATAGGCGTACCGCACAGCATGGCTTCCACCTGGGCCAGCGCGAAGCATTCGGTATCGCTCGGCAGGATGACGACATCGCAGGCGGCGTAAAAATCGGCCATGTCCTGCGGGTCTTTCAGCAGCCCCAGGAAGTTGAGATAGGGCCGATACTGCTGCACGATGGGCTGATAGCGCTCCCAGGTGTTTTCGTAGGGGATGTTGTATTCCCCGGCGAAGACCAGGCGGGCATCCGGGTAAGCGCGGGTGATGACCTCCAGCGCTGTGATGGCCAGGTCGGGGCGTTTTTCTTCCACAAAGCGGCCGGAATAGCCGATGATGGGGCCGCCGTTGTGCTGCCACTGTGCCCGCAGTTCGCGCACCCGTTCCGGCCGCGGCGCAGGCATGAACACCGGCGGGTAAATGACCGTGGTTTTATCCAGAAAGGGGCGCAGGTAATACGAATGGCGGGCGTAATCGTCACTGTAGGCGATCAACCGGGCCGCCCGCTGCGCCATAAAACGATACAGCGCGAACATCGTCCCCCGGATGAAGCGATTGACCGGGTTTTGCGGCAGGATTAAATCGCCGTGGTGCGTGGCCACCACCTGCACCCCGGCCAGCCCGGCCAGGGCGCTCACCAGCGCCGTTTCCAGCATGGGGGTATGAATGCTGACGACATCCGCCTGGCGCATGGCGAAATAGGCCGCCCAGGGGTAGGCGGGCATCAGCATCCCCCGGCTGAGGTGAATGGGGGCCCACAGGCGAATGACGCGCACGCCGTTATGGGTTTCTTCATCCCGCGGTAAATCGGGATGGTAGCGGGCGGTTAAGACTGTGACCTCATGCCCGCGCCGCACCAGTTCTTCCGCCACGCTCTGCACATGGATGGTGAGGCCGGTACGATGCGGAAAGTAGTAGAGCAGCGAGATCAATATATGCAGTCGCCGTTGCCGGCGGGCTGCCTCCAGTGACATCATGCGCGATCCTGACCTGTCGAGACGGTGCGCATCTGCTGAACGCCGCTGCGAAGCTGGCCCAGCGAGATGCCTTCCTGAATAAACCCGAGGATGCCGGTGCTGGCATGGACGAACACATTCACCGCGTGCACCATCACCGCAAAGGCGACGGCCGTGCTGTTGTTCTCATAGCCCAGGGCCACCAGCGCCAGCAAGATGGAAGCTTCATAGGTGCCCACGCTGCCCGGTACGGCCGGCAGCGCAATGGCAAAGGCGGCCGCTGCGATGTAGAGCATGGTCGCGGCCAGGTCGCCCCGGTCAAAAAAAGCGTACATCAGCCAGTAGCCGGCGATGATGGAGAACGTCCAGCTCAGCACGGTCCACAGCAGCACCTGGGCCAGCCGGCGCGGCTGTGTGATGGGCAGCAGCCCATCCAGAAAATCGTCCAGCCGCTGCTCTAAATGAAGACGCTGAAGCAGGCGAAAATGTTGCGCCAGCCCGCCCATCAGCCCGTGCAGCAGGCGGCGATTGGCCGCAAACACCAGGAGCAGGCCGAAGCCGACCACGGCCACCACCGCGCTGAGGCCGGCCGCCATCTGAATTTCCCGCGGGACGCTGCCGGTGGTCAGCGCCAGCAGCGTCATCACCACCACCGCCAGCAAATCCAGCAGGCGCTCAATGATGATGCTGCCGGCCGACCGCAGCGCCGGCACCGGCGGCGACACCCGCGTCGCCAGGTACATGCGGGCCACCTCACCGATACGCAGCGGCAGGATGCCATTCACCAGGTAGGCCACATTCATAATGCTGAAGGCCCGGCGCAGCGGTAACGCGCCCTGCAACAGCGTTTGCCAGCGCAGCGCCCGCGTCACCAGCCCGGCCAGCAGGAACACCACGCAGGGCAGCACATAACCGTAGCGGGCCGTCCGCAGCGCTTCCGCGAACAGATCGCCATTGAGTTGTGCGCCGACGAAATACAGCGCCACCAGGCTGATCCCTGCGCCCATCATCGCTAACCAGGTGTTTCGGGAGGCTTTCAACGCTGTGCTTTTCATGATCCTTATACAAACAGGCAGCAGTATATCATGATCGTAAAGGGCCGGATTGTACAGGCTTTTCCACAATCGGGCGGGGGCCCGGCGCATTTTGACCCGTGGCATGGTCTTGACAGCGCCGCACCCCCGCGCTAAGATTCAGTCTGTTGCGGGTGTAGCTCAGCTGGTAGAGCGTTTGCTTCCCAAGCAAAATGTCACGGGTTCGAGTCCCGTTACCCGCTTCCACAACACCGCCATTTGTGGCGGTGTTTGTTTTCAGGAGATTATCCCCACCATGAGCAGCCGGCCCACCGTTCCACTGACCATCATCACCGGCTTTCTGGGCGCGGGCAAAACCACGCTGCTGAACCGCATTTTGCACGCGCCACACGGGCTGCGGGTGGCCGTGCTGGTCAATGATTTTGGGGCCATCAACATTGACGCGCAGCTTCTGGTGAGCGTGGCGGGTGATACGATCAGCCTGGCCAACGGCTGCATTTGCTGCACCATCCGCGATGACCTCATCCGGGCGGTGCTGGACGTGCTGGCCCGCCCGCAGCCGCCGGACTATATCCTCGTGGAGACCAGCGGCGTGTCTGACCCGCTGGAAGTGGCGCTGTCGCTGCGGACGGTGAACGCCATCCACATTGATAGCATTCTCACCGTGCTGGATGCGGCGACGATCATGGATCGCGGCCGCGAGTTTGAACTGGCGCGGCTGGTGTGGAACCAGATCGGCATGGCGGATGTGCTGCTGCTGAACAAGATTGACCTGGTGACGGACGCACAGCGGGCAGACATCCACGCGGAAATCCACAAAATTAGCCCCCGGGCCCGCATTCTGGAGACGGTGGCGTGTGCGGTGCCGGTGGCGCTCATCCTGGGGGCCGGGGCGTTTGACCCGCAGCGCCTGCTGGAGCGCCCGCCGCAGCCGGCCCATGTGCATGAAGCCGGTGTACATGACCATGACCACGATCATGACCATGACCATGACCACCCGGATCACAGCCTTGTTTTCAGCACCTGGTCATGGCGCAGCGAGCAGCCGCTGTCTTACCGGGCGGTGCGCCAGATGCTGGATCATCTGCCGGAGCAGGTCTACCGGGCCAAGGGTATTTTCTTCTTTGCCGAAGACCCGGAACGCCGCGGGGTGGGGCAGGTGGTGGGCAAACGGGCCACCCTCACCCCCGGCGATGCCTGGGGCGCGGCTCCGCCGCTGTCGCAACTGGTGGTGATTGCGCTGCATGGCACGCTGGATGCTGCCGATATGGAAGCCCGGCTGACGGCCTGCCTGGCGATCAATCAGCCGGAGACCGTGCTGGAAAAACTGGCGGATAAAGCGCTGAGCTGGCTGCGCGGGCAGCGGGGGTAATCGATTTAGTGGTTGCTGTTGCCACTTATTCCACTTGTTGAAGTCAGGAGAGTAAATGGGGAAAGGTTTAAACCTGGTAAACTGTAGAAATGCAGTTTATATGGAATCTACGTTCCGTAGTGGGCCGCGCTTTGAAGCCATGAGCTGCATGCACGCCAATATTGATATCGAATTTCAATTTCAACATGGTCGAGTTGAGGCTGCGTATTATTCTACTCCTTTAGAGTCGAATTAAAGTAATA
>JALOOI010000361.1 GCA_025454495.1 Anaerolineae bacterium | reverse complement strand
AACCGGGTGTATCGGGTGCCGTGCGGATGCCGGTGGCGTACACCGTCTCCAGCAGGTAGACCAGGTTCAGCACCGTGCGCGAACAGCGGTGGAAAGGCGCGGCCCCCGTCCAGCCGGGGGGGCGCACATCGGTACCGCCCACGGCATCGGCCAGCACTTCCAGGTCATGGCGCACGTTGCGCGTCACCAGCGCCGGGTTGGAGGAAGTCGCCCCGATCCAGTCGGCGGGGCGCTGGCCACGGCCGAAGACTTCATCCGCCAGTTGCTCATTATCGAACCAGATATCGGCGATGATGCTCGGTGAGGTGGTATCGGCGCTGCCCGTCCACAATTCCGGGCGCTGGCCGCTGCCAAAAACCTCATCGGCGATCAATTCCATATCTGCCCGCAGCGCTGCGATGAACGGTGGCAGCGTGGCCGCCGTGCCGGATTGCGCCAGCACCTGGCTGAACAGCGCCGCCGCCAGTAATGTCATCATCCCCAGGGTAATCCACCGTCGCATAACGACCCTCTCGCCGGTTGTGCCTGCTCATTGTTGTGCTGATTATAACATCGTTATGCCGTTCCCACAGCCAGGCAGGACGATTGTGCTACAATCAGGCGCATTCATTCGCCGCCACCCACCAGGGAGTTGCCTGTGCCAGCCCGCCGACCGCCCGCTTCTCGCCCGCCCCGCCGCCCGCCGCCCGGCCGCCCGGCGACCCCCGTCACCGTCCAGCCCGGCGACCTGATCGACGTGCGCCTGGAGGATATGGCCCAGGGTGGCGCGGCCCTGGGGCACCATGCGCGGAAAGTGGTGTTCGTGCCCTACACCATCCCCGGCGAAAAAGTGACCGCCCGCCTCACCCGTGTGGAGGAGAAAGTGCTGTTCGCCGAGGGCGTGCGCCTGCTGGAAGCGTCGGCGGATCGCGTGACACCGCAGTGTCGCCATTTTGGGCCGGGGCGCTGCCGCGGCTGCCAGTGGCAGCACATCGCCTATGAAGCGCAGCTTTTGCTGAAGCAGGATGTGCTGGCGGATGCCCTCTCGCGCCTGGGGGGCTTTACCGATAAGGTGCTGGAACGCGCCCTGCGCCCGCTGCTGCCGGCCGCGGCGCGCTGGCACTACAATACCCGCATGACGCTGGAACGCACCCCGGAGGGCGCGTTTGGCTTCTTCCGCACCGATGGCCGCAGCATTGAGCCGCTGGTGCTGTGCCACGTGCTGCACCCGGATTTGCAGGCGCTGTATGAAACACTGGACATGGATTTCCCGGCGGTGCAGCGGCTGCACCTGGTGCGCGGCGATGATGGCGCGATGATGCTGATGCTGGAGACCGACAGCGAAACCCTGCCCGAACTGAGCGCCGATTTTCCCGTGAGCATCAATGTTATTTTGCCGCACAATGAGCCGCTGAACCTGGTGGGCGATACCCTGGTGCGCTACGCGGTCGCCGGGCACAGCCTGCGCGTGACCGCCGGCAGTTTCTTCCGGGCGCACAGTGCCGGGGTCACGACGCTGGTGCAGCAGGTGCAGGCGCTGCTGCCACTGACGGGCCGCGAACATCTGCTGGATTTATACGCCGGCGTGGGGGTCTTCAGCGCCTGCCTGGCCGCGCAGGCCGCCCGCGTGGCCCTGGTGGAAAGTTACCCGCCCGCCGCCAGCGATGCCGAGAGCAACCTGGAAGCCTTCGACCACATCGATATTGTGGAGGGCACAGTGGAAGATGTGCTGCCCGCCCTGGCCGCGGCGGGGGACTCTTTTCACGCCGCCATCATTGATCCGCCCGCCGCCGGGATGAGCCAGGCCGCGCTGGCCGCCCTGCTGGCGCTGGCCCCGCCGCGCCTGGTCTACAGCAGCAGCAGCCCGGTGGCGCTGGCCCGCGATACAAAGGCCCTGGCGAAGGCCGGCTATCGCCTGGAGTGCGTGCAGCCCATCGATTTCGCGCCCCACACCAGCTATATCGACGCGGTGGCGCTGCTGGAAAAACGCCGCTGAGGCCCGCACATTAAGCAATAACCACCTATTGTTAAAGCACCGGCGGGCGTTTGCGAATTGATTCACTCCGGCACTGTGATTACACTCTCCGCTTACAGGGAAAGCTTAATACAGTACAGCCAGTGCCAGGAGTGATCTGATGTCGGGACGTATACGGGGTGAAGTGAAGTGGTTCGATGCCGAAAAAGGCTATGGCTTCATCAAACAGCCGGCCGGCAGCGACATTTTTGTGCATTACACCGCCATCCAGTCCGACGGCTACAAAACGCTGGATGCCGGCGATGTGGTGGAATATGAGCTGGTGGACGGGCGCAAAGGCCAGCAGGCCAGCAGCGTCGTCATCATCACCAAATCGCCTTCGGCACCGCCGCGCTAACGCCGCGCCGCGGGATGACGGGCCGGCCCGTCATCCCCGGCGGACTCACAGCCCGGCGATCAGTTTACGGGCTTCTTCGATCAGCGGTTTGGGCCACAGCATATCCTTACCGGCAAAATCGGCATTCAGGTAGCGCCGATCCAGCCGCACCAGGCCGCGCCACAGTTCCCGCGCTTCGTCCACTTTGCCCAGGGCATGGCTGCTGATGGCCACCCCGCCGATGAGCAGGCGATCCTGCGGCAGCAGCGGCAGCGCGGTACTGTAATCGCGCAGGGCGGCTTCATACTGCCCCTGGCAGAACGCGACCACCGCCCGGTTATTGAGGGCCCGCAC
>JALOOI010000156.1 GCA_025454495.1 Anaerolineae bacterium | reverse complement strand
CACGTTCACGTTCAGGAGAGTGCTTATGCCCGCCATCGGCGACATCGCCCCGGATTTTGAACTGCCCAACCAGGAGGGTACCCTGGTCAAACTGAGCAGCCTGCGCGGTAAAAAAGTGCTGCTGTTCGCCTACCCGAAGGCCGATACCCCCGGCTGCACCACCCAGGCCTGCGGCTTCCGCGATGCCTTCCCGCGCATCGAAACATCCAATGCCATCGTCCTGGGCATCAGCCCGGATAAGCCTAAAGACCTGCTGAAGTGGAAGACGAAGCAAAATTTGCCCTACGATCTGCTCGCCGACGTGGAACACCGCGTGCTGGAGGCGTGGGGCGTGTGGGTGGAAAAATCCATGTATGGCAAAAAATACATGGGCGTGTCGCGCTCACACTGGCTCATCGACGAAAATGGCGTGGTGATCGATGCTCAGGTGGGGGTTAGCCCGCAGGAGAGCATCGACCGGGCGCTGCGCGGCCTGGCCTGACCCGACCCAACCGGCTGTGGTGGCGGCCGCCGGTGCTTCAGGCGGCCGCTTCCAGATGCACCACGCAGCCGGCCTGGCTGGGGTGGTCTTCCACCTGCGCCCCGGCCGGAATGTGCCGCAGCGTCCACAGCACAAAAATATCGCCCACCGCCGCCGAAATCATAATAGCGCTCAGGAACGTCCAGCCGGCATCCCCGGCCGCCAGCGCCAGCAGCGCCGGCACGATCCCGGTCACGATCAGCGGCAGCACCGCCCCCAGGCGATAGGCCGCCACCGGCATGGGGGCGGTGGCATGGCAGTAGGGGGCCAGCGCCCGCCACGCCACGCCAAATTTAAACTGCCGCCACGCCAGCCCGCCGGCCAGCTTCCAGCCCAGGGCATGAACCGCCTCATGCGCCACGATCAGCAGCAGCGCCGCCGGCACCTGCCACGCCCCGAAGGCCCCCCCCAGAAACCGATCCAGCCCGTACAGCGCCACGTAGGGCAGCAGCGGCACCACCAGCAGCACCAGGCTCAGGCCATACACCCACGCCGGCAGCCGGTGCAGCGGTACCGATAAATCCAGCGTGCGCCGCGATGCCATTGCCTCCATATAACGCTCTCCTATCCATAGAATTCTGATATATATCATAGCCGGAAATAGCCCCGTTGTAAAGAAGTATTGAGGATTGATATAAATAAAAACGCTAATGCTAAATTCACGAAATGTTGATTTATACTGTGTCTGTCGGCGGCGTAAATACCGGAAAGTGATGGCCAGGGTATGGCGCGAATTCTGTATATCGAAGACAATCCACTGAATATGCGGCTGGTGCGTAAGATGCTGCTCTCCGATGGCTATACCGTGCTGGAAGCTGTCGATGGTGCCGGCGGGCTGGCGGCGGCCGAGCGCGAACAGCCGGCGCTCATCCTGGTGGATATTAATCTGCCCGATGTGGACGGGCTGGAGGTGGTACGCCGGCTGAAAAATAACCCGGTCACGGCCAGCATCCCGGCCATTGCCCTCACCGCCAACGTCATGCATGGCGACAAAACCCGCTGCCTGGAAGCCGG
The DNA here is from genome assembly GCA_025454495.1 of Anaerolineae bacterium. Lineage (GTDB taxonomy): Bacteria > Chloroflexota > Anaerolineae > Aggregatilineales > Phototrophicaceae > JALHOR01. Next base: position 8,662 of record JALOOI010000156.1, on the reverse strand, counting down.
CTGCGATGGCTACCTGGCCAAGCCGGTGGCCCGCCTGGAGATGCTGAACATCATTCGTTATTTCTTAACCCGTGACCACAGCACCCCGGCTGTTGTAAGATAGGAGATTAGTCCCTGTGGACAGTATTTTGACAAAATCATACATCTACAGTTGATTTTCATCCGTTACGATAGGTATAAAGTAACGCTTATCGTTCAATGAGCTTCTCAGTCAAACAGGCGGCACATCGATGACCAACCGTATTCTCTACATCGAAGATAATCCGCTCAATCGCCACCTGGTCAGCAAAATGCTCAGCTCCGCCGGTTATGAGTTGTGCCACTCCGCGGACGGCATTGATGGATTGATGCAGGCCGCCGAAATCAATCCGGGCCTCATCATCGTGGATATTAACCTGCCGGATATTGACGGCTTTAAAGTGATTGAACGGCTGAAGCGGCACCCGCGCCTGGGGGGCATCCCCACCATTGCACTGACGTGCAGCAGCGACGAAGCCAAATGCCTGGCGGCCGGCTTCGATGGCTACCTGGGCAAGCCGGTCGCCCGCCAGGAACTGCTGCGGATGATCGCCCATTTTTTAGCGGTACGGGCCAGTAACCGGGCGGTGGCCTGCTAACCACAACCATCCGCCCCCGGTTGAGCTAATACGCCGCGACTGCGCTATCTTTGCGCGGGTCGCCGCCGCCGTACAGCACGCCTTCCGCATCGCGCAGGATGATTTGCCCGCTGCCGAAGACGGCCCGCCCCGCCCCGCTCACCGGCGCGACGCGATGCCCTTTCGCGGCCAGCGCGGCCATCGTCGCCACCGGCACACCTTCTTCCAGCAGCAGCACACTATCCCCCGTACCCGCTTCCAGGCACCAGCGCGGACGATCCAGCGCTTCCTGCGGATTCAGCCCATCATCCACCAGCGCATTCACCACCTGTAAATGGCCCTGCGGCTGCATAAAGCCGCCCATCACCCCGAACACGCCATACAGCGCCCCGTCTTTTAGCAGCATTCCCGGAATGATGGTGTGGTAGGGGCGTTTGCCGCCGCGCAGCGCGTTGGGGTGGTCCGGCTGGAGGACGAAATTGGCCCCGCGATTTTGCAAAAAGACCCCCGTGCCCCGCGCCACAATGCCGCTGCCAAAGCCAAAATACAGGCTGTTGATGAAGGAGCAGGCATTGCCCGCGCCATCCACCACGCATAAATAGGTGGTATCGGAACTGTTGGGGGGGCTGCCATAGTCCGGGGGCTGCATGGCGCTGTCGGGCTGCACCCGGGCCCGGCGCTGTGCCGCATACGTTTTATCCAGCAGGCCGCGCACCGGCACCGGCACCGCGGCCGGGTCGGCCACGTAGTGGCGCACATCGGCGAAGGCCAGGCGCATGGCTTCCACCAGATAATGCAGCTTCTCCGGCGATTCCGGGGCATACTGCGCCAGCGGCCAGCCTTCGGCGATGTTGAGGGCCAGCAGCGCGGCCAGCCCCTGGCCGTTGGGCGGGTGTTCCAGCACCGTCACCCCGCGGTAATCGGTGGCCAGCGGCTCGCCCCAGGTGGAGGTGTGCGCTTTCAGGTCATGATGCGTCAGCGTGCCGCCCAGGGCCTCCAGCGTGCTCACGATGCGGTCGGCCGTCTCCCCCTGGTAAAAGGCCGCCGCGCCGCCTTCGGCCAGCGCCCGCAGCGTCTTCGCCAGCCCCGGCAGGCGCACCACCTGCCCGGTCTGCGGCGACCGGCCGCCGGGTAAATAGTCTTCGGTGTGCGGGCTGTGGCGTAAAAACGTCTCCACCCGGGCCGATGACCAGGCCGCGCCGAACACCGGCGAGACCGGCGCACCGTGTTCAGCATAGTGGATGGCATCGCGCAGCACGTCCGCCAGCGTCAGCGTGCCATGCCGCTGGAGCAAATCCTCCCAGGCGCGGGGGGCCCCCGGCACCGTCACCGCGTGCGGCGAGGTATTCGGAATGGCCCCGGTGATGCCCTGCTGCGCCAGCAGGTCAATGCTGAGGGCGGCGGGGGCGCGGCCGCTGCCATTCAGGGCCGTCACCTGGCGCGTGGCAGCATCGTAGTACAGCACAAAACAATCCCCGCCGATGCCGGTGGCGGCCGGGGCGGTCACATTCATCACGGCGGCCGTGGCCACGGCGGCATCGGCCGCGTTGCCCCCCTGGCGCAGGATGGCCAGGCCCGCTTCGGCGGCCAGCGGGTTTTCGGCGGCCACCATGCCGCGCGTCGCCAGCACCATGCTCCGGCGCGAACGAAACTCAAAGGACATCGGCTGCATCTTCAGGCCCTTTCCACAGCGCTGGCAAGTGATAGCACGCGGGATTATACCACCGGCGGCCCGGTGTGCCCGCCGGGCGGCCCGCCGCCGGTACTATACGCCGGAGACGTGGCGGCGGGCGGCGGCAATCTCGCTGCGGGCGGCCGCCACGCTGTCTACCACCGTGATCTTGAGGCCGATGAGCTGCGCGAAGACGCGCTGAAACGTGTTCACCAGAACATCAATGAACAGGCTGTTGCTGACGATGACCAGCATCCCCAGATTGGGCGGCGGGCTGGCCAGCACGCTGCGGGCGCTGCTGATGGGCGACCCGGCCGGCAGTTTGCCGCTGCTGGAAAAATCCGCCAGCAAATCGACCCGGTGCGGCTGGCTGTTCAGCAGCCGGTCGCGTTCCCGCGTGGCTGCATAAAAATCGTCCCACGTCCAGCCGCCGTCAAAGTTCAGGCGCAAAATGCGACATTCCGCATCATCCCACTCCAGATGAATCGGCATACGGTAAGCTCCCGTTAACCCTCGTGTTGCCCCTACAGTAACGGAAAATAACAGCCAGCGCCAGTGACATTTATCCCGGCCGGGCAGCCTGCTAACCGCCGGCCGGGCCCCGGTTCAATCCGCGTCGTCGTCCTCGTCCACTTCCCGGCGCGATAAATCGGCCGCCAGCAGGCTGGCATCCACCTGGGCGTAACGCTGCCACAGGTGGCGGAACAACCCGTAAGCATTGGTCGGCACGCCCTGCTGTGCAAAATAATCACACACGCGGGTGATGTCGCGGTTGAGGATGAAGCGGGCGCTGTTGTTGCCGCGGTAAAACACCACCTGGGGAAAATCTATGAGGATGGCCTGACCGCTGTCGTACAGGATGTTATAGGGCGACAGATCACCATGAATGATGCCATGTTGCAGCATCAACTCAATATTGGCGATGACGCGCTCATAAAGCTGCTGCGCTTCGGCCGGCTCCAGCACGGTTTCATGCAGGGTGGGTGCGCCCAGGGTGGGGGTGCCGTGATAGCTCATCAGCAGGGCATTCTCCGCCGCCGCCACCGGCCGCGGCACATCGGCCCCGGCGGCGTGCAGTTTTTGCAGGGTGGTGTATTCATACATCAACCACGACATCTGCGCTACCTGCTGGCCATAGGCGGTTTTCTTGCCCACGGCCCGCATGGCCCGGCTGTCGGTCTTCTTCAGCACGTGGCCATCCTGGTTCAACATTTCGCGCCCTTCGCGGTAGGCGGCATCGTTGCTCATATTGCGAAACATGCGCGGGCGATACACTTTGGCCGCCAGCAGGTCATGCCCGGTGGCCGGGTGCCCCTGGCAGCGGTAGACGCTGGCCTCTTTGCCGCCCTTCACCCGGCCCAGCACATCGGTAATGAGGGCGGTATCGTAGAAGGGGCGCAGCGCGGCCAGCAGCCAGCCTTCCTCAAAGGGCCCCGGTTGATAGGTGGTGGCGAAGCCGTTTTCCAGCCCCCCGGCTTCGGCCGCCACCTGCGCCACGATGTCGCCGGCGGTCTTCTTCGGCCGGTGCCGGGCATCCGGTTTGCGTTTGCGCCGGGCCTGGCGATCATGCCGCAGCGGGTCAAACTCCGCTTCGTACTGTTCAAAGGGGTTCAGCGATTCAAAATCATCCATTCCGGCATCGGATGGGGTGTGCGGATAGCGCGACAAGATGGTTTACCCTGTGATTGAATGTTTCAGGCAGTATGGGGTGGGGGGCAGCTAAAAAACTGCCGCAGCGATGGTGATCGCTGTGCCAGGGGAAAGGCAAGACACGGGGTGAGCGTAACACACCCCCGCTGCTGCCGGCCAGCATCGGCCGCCGGTTTCAACGGGGAAAATTAGCGCATGTTGCGCTCGCCGGCCACCTGCACCGACACAGCCACACCCTGACGGGCAACTTCAACCTGCACACGGGCAACCATAACCATAACATCGCCTCCTTTGGGATCATACGGGGCACTGGCGCGGCCGGTGCAATCAACACCGGCACACGCATCAGCATAGCATACAAAGACGTTTCTGGCAAGCAGAAAAGGTCAGTCAGGGTCAAAAGGTGCGGGCAGGTGCCCGGCCCGCTACCCGGCGGCCTCGGCCAGGGTCAGCGTCAGCGCGTCCAGCAGCACCGGGTCGCTGCCATCGGCGGCGGTGGCCAGCACGCGCAGCACGGCCGGGCCGCGGTAGCCCTGCGTGGCGATCTCCGCGAACCAGGGCACCTCATCCACCAGCCCGGGATTCGTCACCGTCACGCCCTGCTGCGTGATGGGCGTGCCATCCGGCTGTTCCAGCAGCAGCGTCAGGCTGCCTTCGTCCAGGCCGGAGATGGTGCCGGCCACGGGCAGCACATCGCCGCCGGTGGTTTCGCCTTCCAGCGGCGACAGCAGCAGGCCGAACACCCCCGGCGGGCGCAGGGCCACCGCCGACAGCACCACCGACACCACATCATAATCGCCCACGATGCCGGGCGCGGCCGGCAGCGCCGTCAGCGTGATCTCCACCGGCGTATCCGTCACCGGGTTGGCCAGCGTCACCGCCCACGCCCCCGCCTGCGGCTGCACCAGGTCATCGTACAGCGTCACGTCTTCGGCAGTGACGACGTGCAGCCGGAAGCCCGTCGCCGGCAGCGCCTGCGCCGAGCCGGTGATGAACACCTGCGGCGCATACAGGATGGCCCCCGTCTGCGGCGTTAAAAAGCGCACTTCGCCCACCGGCACCGGCAGCGGGGTCAGCGTGGGCACGGCGGCCGGCAAACACCCGGCCAGCAGCAGCAGCAGGAGCAGGCTGTACAGGCGCTTCATGATTGCGCCGCCAGCAGGCGCTGTTTTAAATCCTGCACTTCCGGCCCGGCCGCAAATTCCGCCGGGATGCGCTCAAACGTCGCCAGCGCGGCGGCATGGTCGCCCACGTTGTGCTGGCACAGGCTGATGTTGAACAGCGCCATGGGCGTTTCGCCATACCAGGTGATGGACTGCTGAAAGAACGGCAGCGCCCCGGCATAATCGCGGATGGCGGCCAGCAGCACGCCCAGGCAAAAGGGCAAATTGTAGCGTTCATTCAGGTGATAGTAATGGTGCCACACCTGCGCCACCATGCGCCGCAGTTCCGGGATGAGCGCCGCCGGCAGCACCGGCACCAGCCGGGTGAGCATGGGGTACACAAGCTGGAACATGTGGCTGTCGTAGCGTTTGTAGCGTATATAAGCCAGCACCTCCAGGGCGGTAAACGTCTCTTTCTTCTCAAAACCCAGCATGGCGGTAAAGTTATCGTCCGGGTTGTTGAGGATGATGTGATCGTGATAGGCCAGGGCGGTTTCGGTGGTGGCGGGGGCATTCAGCACGGCGGCCATAATATCCAGGCTGGCATGGCGATACGGCAGCGCGAAGACGGCCGCGCCCTGGCCGCGCAAATAGGCCATCACCGCATGATAATTGAACTGCACGGAAAAACCATTGTCGTGCAGGGCGATGGGCGGGGCCCCTTCATGCGCCAGGTCTTCCAGATGATGATCGCCCTTATCCGCCGAGATGAGCATGAGCCGGCCGCCGGCAAGCTGTTGCAGCGTGTGCAGGCAGCGCAGCACCTGGTAAGGGAAGGTGAGCATGGTGGCTTCAAACGTCTGGCGGTAGAACTGCAAAATGGCATCCGCGCCGGCCTCGCCATAATACGCCGTCGTCACCGGCAGGCGATCATACACCAGTTCCAGCCGTTCAATGATGGTGCCATCGTTCAGGTCTGGCTCCGGCTGTGACGAAACCAGCGCCGCCTGCACCTCGTAAAGCTGGCCGCCCTCCACCCAGAACAAATCCATCGGCAGCGAATCCAGCACGTAATTGGCCAGCACGATCAGCGGGTTTTTCAGCGCCCCGGCCCGCAGCACCCGGCCGCTGTGGCGCAGGTGCAGGTCGCTGTCGGCGATGGCATCGAAGCGGGCAAAATCCAGCCGGCCGGCGGCCACATAGGGCTGCAAAGACGGGTGCTGCTCCCAGAAAGTGATGTTCTTCTCCACCAGGTCGGTCAGCACATACGTCAGCGGCACCCCGCGCAGCGGGCTGTCGTCGTAGAAAGCGTCCATCTGGCGCAGAAAGTGAAAGCCCAGGCGGCCGCTGCCGGCCCCCAGTTCCACAACATACACCGGCTCGGACAGGTCAAGCTGCGGCCCCCAGTCGCGCAGGGCGGCGGCCACCAGCCGCGCATAGGCCCCGGCGATGAACGGGCTGGTGCTGATGCTGAAGGGAATGCGGTTTTCGCCCCAGGCGCTGATGCCGTGCCGGTCATAATACTGGCGCTGCAACTGCCAGATGAGCGACTGCGAAAAACGACAGGCCTCCTGCACCGGGTAATCGACCGGGTCGGTGGCGGGGGGTACAACGTCCATGTCAAGATCATCGGTCATGTTGTGTGGCTCCTGCTGCCATGTGATGAGTGGGCCCGGCGCTCAGCCGGCGGCCGGCGGCGGCACCACGGCCGCCAGCTCCTGGGTGACAGTCGTCCAGTCGCCGGCCGGGGGTAAAATAATCTGGAAGGTGCTGCCCTGACCGGGCGTGCTGAACACGCGCATCACCCCGCGATGCATCTGGATAATTTTACGGGTGATGGGCAGCCCCATGCCGCTGCCGGTGGTATCCATCGCGCGGGCGCTTTCTGCCCGGTAAAAATTATCGAAAATGCGCGGCAGATCCTCATCCTCAATGCCGATGCCGCTATCCTGCACTTCGATCACCACCATCCCATGCTGCATACAGGTGCGAATGGTGATGCTGCCTTCGGCCGGGGTGTAGTTGCGGGCGTTCAGCAGCACATTGCTGATGGCATCCGACAGGCGATTGCGGTCGCCGAACACCTCCAGCAAATGCTGATCGGGCTGAAAATCCAGCAGTTGCCGGTGGGGGGCATTGTCGCCAAAGTAAATGGACAGCAGTTGCAGGATGAGCTTATTCACGTCCACGCGGGTTTTACGGGTGTCATCGCCGGCTTCTTTTTCCAGCCGGGCCACCATCAGCAGGTCATCCAGCAGTTGCTCCAGGCGGGTCATTTGCAGGGTCATCATCGCCAGTTGCTCGCGCTGTTTATCCGGCACATGGGCGAAGCGCGTCAGCAAATAGGTGCCGGTCTTTAAATTGGTGAGCGGGGTCCGAAAATAGTGCGAAGCGTCGTCAATGAAGTTTTGCAAAATTTTCATACGTTCGCGCTGGAGTGCCAGTTCAAATTCACGTTCTTCCATGCGGCGGCGGTCGGTGGTATCGCGCACGATGCTCTGGATATACAGCACCTGGCCTTCTTCATCCAGCACCGGCATGGCGTTCACCTCGGCCACGAACTGGCTGCCATCTTTGCGGCGAAAGCGCCGTTCATAAAGGGGCTGGCGCTCGCCCTCCAGCAGGCGATCAATGGTCTGGCGGGCCCGCTGCGCCTCCTCCGGTGCCATGAAGGACGTATAATTGCTGCCCTCCACTTCGTGGCGCTGCGCCCGCATCATCTCCAGCGCCCGCGCGTTGGCGCTCAGGATGCTGCCATCCGGCCCGATGGTGTACACGGCATCGGCAGTATTGTTAAACAGCGCCTGGTAACGCCGTTCCAGGTCGCGGCGGCCGCGCTCAATCAAAACCTGGTCGGTAATATCGCGGGCGGCGACCAGGCGGGCCGGCTGCCCCTGGTACTGCTCGCGGCGCATCCACATTTCCACCCGGCGCAGCCCGCCATCTTTACGGCGCACCCCGGCCTGCAGGGGGCCGGTTTGCCCGCTGCGCCAGTGCTGGCGCACCCGCTCGCGGTCTTCGGCGGCGATCAGATCCAGCACATTTTTACCGCGCATTTCACTCAGGGTGCAGCCGGTGAGCTGCTCAAAGGCCGGGTTCACGTCGATGATGACACCATGCTCGCCAAAGACCACCAGCGTTTCGGTGGCGGCTTCCATCAGGCTGCGATAGCGGGCCTCGCTCTGGCGCAGGCGCTGCACATCGCGGTGGCGCACAAAGCCGGTGCTGCTGACGAAGATAGCGACGATGCCATTAAAGATGAGCGCCACCAGCAGCGATGATGACGGGTGCAGCAGGACGAGCACGGTTTCCAGCACCAGCGTCAGCAGCAGCATGATGAGCATCTGGCGCAGCGGCAGCAGCATATGGATGAGAAAAATGATGATGGCGAAGAAATAATGGGCGTTGTCCGGGGCGCTGCCCTCCCGGTCGATCACCACCATGAACAGATACCACAGCAGGATCGTCAGCCAGGCGGCGGCGTAGTAATAGCGGGTGCGGCTGAGGGCATACACCCCCACCGACAGGAGAATGCCGGCGGCCAGCAGCACCTGCGCCACCGGCACAAAGGCCACCAGTGGCTGCATCAACCGCAGCACGGCATTGATCACCATATGAATGAGCAGCGTCACACTGATGAG
>JALOOI010000360.1 GCA_025454495.1 Anaerolineae bacterium | reverse complement strand
TTCCCGCATGATCCAGTAACCAGGCGGGCGCAGCTCTCCATGCATGTGGCCCGTCCGCGGGGGGAGTGAGGGTGTCGGCAAAGGTGCCCGCCGTCGCGGTGGTGCTGCCGGTGTTTAACGCTGAGCGCTATCTGGCGGCCGCTATCGACAGCATTCTGGCCCAAACGTTCACCGATTTTGAGTTGCTCCTCCTCAATGATGGCTCCAGCGATGGCAGCGCGGCCCTCATTGACGACTATGCCCGCCGTGATGGGCGTATTCGGGCCCTGCACCTGCCCAACCGCGGCCAGAGCGCGACGCTGAACGAAGGCCTGCGACAGGCGCGTGCGCCGCTGGTGGCCATCATGCACGCCGATGATGTGAGCCTGCCGGAACGCCTGGCGCAGCAGGTGGCCTGTCTGGCCGCGCAGCCGGATGTGGCGCTGGTGGGCACCTGGGCGCGTTTCATCGGCGAGCAGGCGGGCACGGAATGGCATACGCCGGTGGCCCCGGACGAAATCGCTGCGGAACTGCTGTTCACCTGCTGCCTCATTCATCCCACGGTGATGCTGCGCCGGGCGGAATTGGCCGCGGCCGGGCTGTGGTATGCGGATGATCTGCGTACCGCCCAGGATTATGATTTATGGCTGCGGGCGGTGCAGCGGCTGCGGGCGGGCAATGTGCCGCAGGTGCTGCTGCATTATCGCGTTCATGCAGATCAGGTGTCTTTTGTCCTTCCGGAACGAATGCGGCAGGAAGTTATGCAGATTCAGTCCCGACAGTTTTTAGCGCTTGGACTGTCCCCGCTTGCTGCTGATTTACTGGCGCATGAGTGGTTGCACAGCGGCCGTTATCCGGCTACCCGCGCGTCGCTGCGGCAGATTGATGCGTGGCTGCAAAAGCTGCTGGCGGCCAATCGCGCACGCGGGGTATACCCGGCGGCGGCGTTGGAGCAGGTTATCGCCGGGCGCTGGTTCTTCGCCTGCCGCGCCAGCGCCACGCTGGGGCCGTGGGCCTGGTGGCAGTATCAATCCTCGCCGCTGAGCCGGGGGATGCCGCCGGCCAAACGGCTGAAGCTGCTGCTGCGCTGCCTGCTGCGTCGTCCGCCGGAAGATTAGCCATGTCCTCAACCCCAACCCCAACCTTAACCTCAACCTCAACCCCGGCCGTCACTGTAACGGTGGTGATGGCGGTCTACAACGGCGCGGCGCACCTGCCGGCTGCGCTGGACAGCCTGCAAGCCCAGACCTTCACCGATTATGAGTGCCTGATCGTGGATGACGGCTCCACCGATGCCACCCCCGGCATCCTGGCGGATTACGCCCGGCGTGACGCACGCTTTCGCATAGTCAATATGGAGAGGGGCAATCAGGGGCTGGCGGTAGCGTTAAACACCGGGCTGGATATGGCACGGGGTGTCTATATCGCCCGCATGGATGCCGACGACATCAGCCTGCCGGAACGCTTCGCCCGCCAGGTTGCCGCGCTGGAGAGCCGCCCGGACATCGGCATTCTGGGGGCGGCGGTGCAGCTCCTGGGCGGCCCCTCCGCCGGCTACATTCAGCGCTACCCGGCCGACCCCGACAGCGCCCGCTGCCTGCTGCTGCTGCGCCCGGTGCTGGCGCACCCGGTGGTCATGCTCCGCCGGGCCGTGCTGGAGGCGCATCATCTGCGCTACAACCCGGCTCTGCGCCGTGCTCAGGATTATGAGCTGTGGCTGCGCGCCGCGGATGTGACCGGCATCGCCAGCCTGCCGGAAGTGCTGCTGCATTACCGGGTGGGGGAGGCGCAGTCCACCGCACAGCACCGCGCCGAACAACTGGCCGCCACGCTCCACAGCCAGCAGGCCCACCTGAAGCGCCTGGGGATTGACCCCACGCCGGACGAACTGCGCGTGCAGCAGGCCCTGTTCACCGGCGAGCGCCACGGTATCGCGCTGGCCCACATTGAGCGCTGGCTGGCCCGCCTGGAAGCGGCCAACCGGGCCCGCTGCCTGTATCCGCCGGCGCTGTTCGGCCGCCTGCTGGCCGAAGAATTGTACCGCCTGTGCCGCATTGAAGGCCGCCTGTCCGCCGCGGCCCTGTACGCCACCTCGCCCCTGCGCCGCTATCTCCCCTGGCATAAAGCCGCGAAATTAATAGTACGAAATTCCCTCAAGCATTAATGGTAAATCAATCATTTTGTCGTATAATAACATTAAACAATAATCATTCGTGTATTCACATAGCTAAAAGGGGGACTATGTATCATGCCCATCACATCCGAATGGTACAACGCAGAAAAAACCATTCTTTACGCCCGCTATGATGGCCACTGGACGCTGGAAGACTACTACCACAATTACGCGACGGCCGCCCGCATGATGCGCGAAGTCGGCCATCCGGTGGTGGCCATTACGGATTTTTCCACCAGCGGGCCCATTCCCCCTTCTTTTATGACGGTCGGCAATTATTCAGACCGCACCAGAGCGCCCAACAACATCAAAGTGATTGTGTGCGGGGTGAATGCCTATCTGCGTATCCTGCGCGATATTTTTTCGCGGATGTTTCCGGGTGTGATGCGTGATATGATTCTCACCGATACGCTGGAACAGGCCATTCGTGAGGCACAGCGCACGCTGAACGAGGCGGCGCAACCGGCCCGGCAGGGAACCGAAGTGTGAGGATTTTGCTGGTAGCACCGACCGACAGCGGCGGCGGCGGGGAACGCATCGCCTGGGCGCTGCTGAC
>JALOOI010000011.1 GCA_025454495.1 Anaerolineae bacterium | reverse complement strand
ATCCGTCCGCACCACGCCATAACCCATGCCCACCAGGGTACGGTTATCGCGCCCGCCGTTCAGGTCAAAGGTGGGGGTATAGCCCGCCGGCGGGGTGACAGTGACGGTGTAGGTGCCGGCTTCCACGTTGCTGAAGCTGTAGATGCCATTCACGCCGGTGATGGCGGTACGCGGGGCAATCACTTCGCCAAACAGGGTGGTGCCGGTGAGCGTAAGCGTGACCCCCGGCAGGCCGGTTTCGCCGGTTTCCTGAAGTCCGTTGCCATTGACATCGAACCACACGCGATCACCGATGGAGCCGGTGGGGGCGTAGCCAAAATCGACATCGGTACGGGGCACACCGTTCACCACGGTGACGGCCGTCGTGTGCGGCGTGGCGATGCCATCCAGATCATAGGACGGCGTGAGGGCAATGGGCAGGGTGCCGGTGCTGATGCTGACGGTGTAGGTGCCGGGCAGCACGTTGAAGTTGTAGAGACCGGTTGCGCCGGTGGGCATGGAGGCCGCGACTGGATTACCGAACAGGTCGGTGCCGCGCAGGATGACCGTCACCCCGGGGATGCCCGGCTCGCCGCTGTCCTGCACGCCGTTATTGTTCGTATCGCGCCACACCCGGTCGCCCAGGCTCACCCGGCGGATGAAGGCAAAATCGACATCCAGCAGCGCCTGCGATTCGGTCAGCGTAAAGGTGCTGAGGCCGTTACGGTCGCCATCATATATATCTTCATACAGCACGGCCCCGGCGGGGTAACTGGTGCTGAGCAGGCGCACGCTGTAGGTGCCGGCCCGCAGCCCGGTAAAGCCGTAGATGCCGTTGCTATCGGTAACGTCAGTGCGGACGATGACCCCCAGGCTGTTCAGCAGGTACACCGTAACACCGGGTACGCCGGCTTCACCGGCATCCTGCACGCCGTTCACGTTCGCATCATACCACAGCAGGTCGCCCACGCTGGCCAGCCGCCCCACGGTGATGGTGACATCATCTTCGTTGTTGGTGGCATCGGTTTCGTTGCTGTAATTGAGGCCGCTTTCGCTGGCGAAGGTGGCGGCGCTGTTGGTGAGCTGCTGCCCCGGTATGGCCGTGCTGGCCACGGTGGCGGTCACGGTGATGGTGACGCTGGCCGTGGGAGCCAGGCTGGCATAGGCGCAGTTGAGGGCGCGGGTGGCGGCGGTGTAGGTGCAACTGGTGGTGGGGGTAAAGGCGGTCACTGTCAGCCCGGCCGGCAGGATGTCGGTCACGCGGACGGCGGTGGCCGTGGCCGGTCCGTTGTTGGTGGCCCGCAGCGTATACACCACACTGTCGCCGATATAGGGCGTGGTGTTGCTCACTGTCTTCACCAGCGCCAGGTCAATCACCCGCGTGATGGTCAGATCATCGGCTCCGGTGGCGCTGGCGTTGCGGTCAAAGGCGTTATCCGCGCTGCCCACGGGCAGGTTATCGTAGGTGACGGTGGCCACATTGGGGATCACCTGGGTCACAGCGTTCAGCAGGATCGTCACCCGCGCGGTGACGGTGACGCTCTCGCCCGGCAGCAGTTGATTGAAGCTGACAATCACCTGGCCGCCGGCCCCCAGGACGGAACTGCCGGTGAACGTCGTCCCGGCGGTGCCGGTGACGTTCACGCTCACGCTGTCCAGCCGCAGGCTGCTGTGGATGGGGTCGGTGAGGCGGATTTCAAAGGCCGGCTGCGTGCTGCTGTTGGTCAGCACCAGCGTCAGATCGACCGTGCTGCCCACCGAAGCGCTATCCGGGTTGAAGGTCTTCACCAGCTCGATGAGCGGTTCAACGACATCGGCGCTGGCGCTGGCGCTGAGGCTGCCGGTGCCATAATTGAGCGTGGCGTTGTTGGTCTTCACCTGGCCATCGGCATTGGCGGGGTCATCCACCAGCCGCGCCACAATCAGAATCCGCACCCGGTCGCCTTCGGTGGTGGTGCCGTTGGGCGTGTTGGTCAGCGTGCCGAAGGCATAGGTAAGCTGGCTGCCGGCCACCGTGCCGGTGGCCCCCACTGCCAGCGCCGAACCACTGAGGCTGCCGCCGGCCGTCGCGCCGGTGGTGGTGACACCGCCCAGGCTGGTCACGCGGCTGCTGAGCAGCGTTAGCCCGGCGGGCAGGGTATCGGTAATGGTGATGGGCGCGGTGCCTTCCGGCAGCGTGACCACCAGTTCATAGGTGACGGTTTCGCCAATCGCCAGGTCAGGATTGGCGGGGTCATAGGCGGCGCTGCCGGTGCCGCTGTAGGAGGTGGCCACGATGGCCTTGCTGAACTGCGGCGCGGTCACGCGGACGGTATGCGTATCGGTGATGGTGGTCTCGCGGGTGCCGGGGCCTTCTTTGTCGTCGTAGCCGGCGGTGGCGGTGTTCACCAGTTGCTGCCCGGGCCGGACGGTGTTGGCCAGCCGGGCCTGATAGGTGATGGTGAGGCTCACCCCGCGGGCCAGGCGCGGCACGTTCACGCGCACGGTGGTATCCCCCGCGCCGTTGCCGGTGACAATCGTCCCCAGGCTGGTGGTGACGGTGCCCGGCAGCAGTTGCAGCCCCGGCACCATCAAATCGGTGATGACCAGATCATACGCATCCGACGTGGAGGTGGGCATGTGACTGACGACGACGGTATAGGGGATGATGTCGCCCGCGTCGCCCTCCGTCACCGGCGAGCTTTTGTCGATTTGCAGGCGCGGCTCCACAATTTCCACATCGGCGGTGTCCGTCAGCGGCTGGCCGCCGGTGAAGCGGAAGGTGGCACTGTTGGTCAGGCGCACGCCGGCCACATTGGACGGAATATCTTCGGCGACGGCGGTGATGCGAATGGTCAGCACATCGCCGGGGGTGGACAGGTTATCCGGCAGGTTGGTCACGGTGCCCAGGTTCCACGTAATCGTCCGGCCCACCACCCCCGGCGTAAGGCTGCCACCGATGGACAGGCTGCTGCCGGGCAGCACCACGCTGCTCACATAGCGCAGCCCCACCGGCAGCGTATCAATCACCTGTACGCCGTTGATGGTGCCTTCCGGGATGACGGTGATGAGCGTGAAGGTGACTTCTTCATCAATGTTCAGGTCAACAATGCCGGGGTCAAATTCATCGCTGCCGGTGTAAATGACCGACGTGCCGGTGACATCCTTATCGAAGGAGGAGCCGGTGATGCTGACCGGGGCGCTGCCGCTGGCGCTGTAATCGCGCTCATCGGAGGCGCTGTTATAGGGCGATTGATCGACGACGTTATCCGCCGGCAGCGAGTCGTAAGTGATGCTGGCGGTGTTGGTGATGGTATCGCCGGGCTGCACGGTTTCCAGCAGGCGCACCTGGAAGGTGAGCGTGCTGCTCTGCGCGGTGGTCAGCCCGTCCCAGGTGGCGGTGATGGTGCCGGCGGCCTGGACCAGGGTGGCCGGTGCGATGCCGGCGGTATGTTGCAGCGTGCCGGCCACGTACACCATGCCCGCCGGGATCACGTCCGTCAGCACAATATCAAAGGCGGTGGCGTTGGAGGGCGGCAGGGTGTGGTTCACCACCAGGGTAAAGGTGATGGTATCGCCGGCATCGCCGGTCGCGGGGCTGGCCGTCTTCAACACGCGCAGCGTCGGCTCGACCACGGTCACATTGGCGGCACTGGCCGTCAGGCTGGCGGTGGTGCCGCTGAAGCCGTTGCGATAAGTGAGCCGGGCGCTGTTGTTCACCTGCGTCCCGCGGGCGATGGCGCTGCTATCCAGCACCACCACGGTATATTCAATGACGATCACTTCTGCCGCGGCGGAGCTGTTGCTGTTGGTGAGCGTGCCAAAGGTGAAAGTGGCGCTGCTGCCGTCCGCGTTCACGGTGGCGGCCGCCAGAATGTCGGTGCCGATGCCGGCCCCGGCGGTTACGCCGGCCGGGAAGGTGATGCTGGCCAGCGCGGCCGTGGTCAGGTTCATGAAGGCCAGCCCGGCATCCAGCGTATCCACCAGGACGGCGTTACGGGTTTCGCCTTCGGGCACGGTGACGCTCACCCGGTAGCGCACCAGTTCGCCCACGGCGACGTTATTGCCGGTGGTGAACGCTTCGGACGTGCCGATGATGCTCTTGGCCAGCGCCGGGGCATTCACCGTGACGGTGGCCGTGCTGCTGGCGCGATAATCGTGCCGCTGGCCCGGATTGGCGGTATTGCCGGTGCGTTCCACGCCATTGGGGTTGAAGGCGGTGTTCGTCGGGCTGCCGGCCAGGCTCGTCCAGGCGATATTGACCGTGTTGATGATGCGCTGCTGCGGCTGCACATCGCTGTTCAGCGTCACCTGGTAGGTGAAGGTGCTGGTTTGCGCGGTGGTGAGGCTGCCCCAGGTGGCGCTGACGGTGCCGCCGCTTTCGGCCAGGGTGGCCGGCACCACGCCGTCAGTATGCACCACCGACCCGGCGACATAAGTCGCCCCGGCCGGGATAATGTCGCTGAGGGTGATGTCATGGGCGGTGGCATCGCTGGCCGGCGCATGGCTGATGACCAGGGTATAGGTGATGGTATCGCCGGCATCGCCGGTCGCGGGCGCGGCCGTCTTGCTCACGCGCAGCGTCGGCTCAATGACGGTGGTGGTGGGGTGGGTATCGGGCACGACATCGTTACCATCGCCGTCCACATCGTCCCATTCCAGGCGGGCGGTGTTAATCAGCCGGTCGCCGCGGTCAATGGCCGTCAGGTTGAGGATGACCGCGCGATAGACAATGGTGATGGTGGCCGCGCCCGCGCCGGTGCTGCTGCCGGTGACGACTTCGCCCAGGTTCCAGGTGATGAGGCGGCCCGGCTGCCCGCCGCTGGCGGCCACGGTGGGGTTGCCGGGGGCGGCACAGGCGGCGCTAAAGCCCCCGGCCAGGTCGGTGCTGACGCTGCCGCTGACGGTGATGCTGTCGCAGGCGACCAGCGCCATCCCTGCCGGCAGGGTATCCACCAGGCGCGTATTGTACAGCGTGCCATCCGGCAGGGTGGCCCGCAGGGTGTACGTCACCACCTGGCCAATCGTCGCCAGGGGCGGGGTGCCGGTTTTGGCCAGGATGGGATCGGTGAAGAAAATGAACGCCTGATCCGCGCGGGGCGGGTAGGCGGGTGCGCCGGGCAGCCCTGACCAGACGACGCTGGCTTCATTGACCAGTTCTTCCTGGGCGGGCGTGGCGGTGACAGCAATGGTACAGCGCACATCGACCGTCACCCGTGCCAGGTTCGGGTTGCCGGTGCGGCCGTCGGGCAGGGGGTCCGTCAGGCGGATGCCGGTGAGAATATCGCCGGTGAAGGCCAGCGCGGTGCCCGCGCCATTACGCACGCTGCCCGGCACGATGGCACAGCCCACCAGCCCGGTCACGCCTGGATCGGTGATGGTGACATCATAGGCGCGGGAGGTGCCGATATTGGTGATCGTCAGCCGGTAGGTGACGACATCGCCCGCGTCGGCATCGAACAGGTTGCCATCCACCGGCGAAGTCACGGGTTCAATGGTGCTGCTGCCGTTGGAGGTGGACAGCACGCCTTTCCGCAGCGTCAGGTCGGGCGCACCCACGCGGATGTAATCCAGCGAGTCCGCCCGCAGTTCCAGACCGGGGGTGTTCAGGCTGGTGACGCGGCTCTGGTTCGCCAGGAACAGATCATCGGCGAAGGGCAGCGCAATCACGCCCACCACCAGGTCAAATTGCAGCACCTGCGGGGCGGTGGTGGAAACATCGCCCACCACGATCCGCACCGAATTGGTGGCCGGGTTGATGGTGATGGACTGCGGGACGACACCGGGCAGCGTGCTGGCGGGGCCCACGTAGATACCGCAGCGCTCATAGGTGGGGTTGGTCGGCGTGGGGTAGCCGGCACAGGTGCCGCTGGTGTTCAGGAAGGGCAGCGCCGATGGCACCCCGGCCCGCAGCCCGTAATCCGGGTCATCGACATCGAAGACCGGCAGCGGCAGGAAATCCTCAATCACGATGGCGCGGGTATCGCCGGAGGGGATGGTCATGGTCAGCCGGAAGCGCACCGTTTCGCCGTGAATGGCGGCGATGCCGTTGCGCGGCAGGGTGACGGTCTCTTTGGTGAGGGTGATGGGCTGAATCAACACATCGGCCGTGGAGCCGTTGGTATCGGTCGCGCCATCGGTGAGGGTGTAACCGCCGGTGACGGCGTTGGTCAGTTCATCGGAGGCGCGTACCGGCTCGACCGGGCTGCGGTAAAGCTGGTCAATGGTCGCCTGGTAGGTGAGCGTGCCCGCGCTGCCGGCCGCGATGGCAGGCTGCCCGGCCGCCGCCAGCACGTTAAAGGTCAGCCGCAGCGAGCCGTCGCCATTGGGCACGATGACCGGGGTAATGCCGCCGGTGAAGCCCGGAATGGCGATTTCGCCGGAGCCGACCACATAGGACAGGCCATCCGGCATGATGTCCACCACGACGATCTGCGTGGCGCTGTTGTAATCCGTCACCTGGAAATTGATCGTGTAGGTGAGCGTATCACCGGGGACGGCCACGGCCGGGTTCACCAGCTTCTGGAAGGTGACGTGTTCCGCCTGCACCACATTCGTATCGGTGAGGGTGGGCGAAGGCAGGGTGGCATGGTCAAAATCAAAGCTGGCGCGGTTGATGATGTCCAGTTCATTCAGCGTGCCATTTTCCGCCAGCACATCCAGGATGTAACCGGTGTAGGTGATGCTGAGCGTGCAGGGCTGCGTGAGCGTCGTTTCGCGCAGGGAAGCCAGGCTGATGGTGAGCGTTTGCCCGTTGCCGGCCGCCGGCGGGGTGATGGTGGTCGCGCCGCGCAGGCAGGTACCGCCGAAGGTGGTGGGGCCGGTGTACTGGAAGGCGAGCTGCCCCGGCATATTGGGCATCACATCGCGCACGACGACATTGTTCAGGGTTTGCCCGGCCGCCAGTTCCACGTTCAGCGTGTACTGGTATGACCAGCCCGGCCCCGGCGGGCGTTCACCTTCCGGCGCGTTGTTGGTCTTGTCAAAGGTGATGAGCGTGGGCGTGATGGTGCTGTTATCCGGCACCGGGTTCACGATGGAACCGCCCTCGCCGGTGGGCGTGCTGCCAAATTCGTAACCGCCGTACACCTGCACCGGCAGCGGCACGCCGGGGGTGGCCAGCGGGTCGGTGGTGACGCAAATATTGGCCACCAGCGGCGGGTTGCCGGTGACGACGGAGCCGACCGGCAGCCGGAAGACCACCAGCGAACCGCCCACCGGCACGGTGATCGTCTGCCCGGACACCGGATCGACCCAGCGGCCGTTATCCGGGCTGGGGCGGGTGGTGGGCACATTGACCACGCCGCCGGTGAGGAAGGAGGCGCTGTTGAAGGTGACACCGGGCGGCAGCACCACCAGCAAATAGGGGCCATAACCGGGTGCGCCGCTGTTGGTGAGCGAGGCATTGAAGCAGCTTTGCTGCCCGGCAAAATCGCTGACATCGGTGACACCGCTGACGACCGGCAGCGGCCCGGACGGCGGCGCGGCCGGCACGTTCACCGTGGCGGCGGCCGGCAGCCCGCGATTGGGGTAGGCGGTGTTGGTGAACTGCCCGCTGAGGGGGCTGGACAGCACGGTCGTATACACCCAGAAGCGCCGGCTCTGGCCGGGGGGCAGCGTGGCGATGCTGGCCGTGACCACCTGGCCGCTGTAACTGACGTTGACCCCGGCGCTGCCTTCCACCCGGTCAATGCGTAAATCATTGCGAATGGTATCGGTGACGACGATGCCGGTTTCCACCAGAGCGCTGACGTTGCTCACGATGATTTCCCACACCAGTTCTTCACCGGGCAGGCCGGTGCTGCCGGCCGGCAGGTAGCCGATCTTGCTCAGCGACGGATCGAAGACGGTAATATAGGGCGCGGGGGCTTTCACCGACCGCGAATCGTCTTCTTCCGGCGTAATTGTCACTGCGGCTGTGGGCGTGGTCGTCACCGTCACTGCAACCGGGGCGGCCGGCGTGGCCGTCACCGTCACCGTCACCGTGGCCGTGTCCGTGGTGGTGGGCGTGGCGGCTGCTGTCGTCGGCACGGTGGTCGCCGGCGTGGGGGTGCTGCGGCTGTCATCGTCCACCGGGGCCAGGATGGTGATGCGGTTGGTGGCGCTGGCGCTCTGGCCGTGGGCATTGGTCACGGTCAGGCGCACATCATACGTGCCGGCGCGGCGATAGGTGATGCACGGGCTGGCGACGCTGGCGGTCTGGCCATCGCCCAATGACCACTCCCAGGTTTGCAGGGCATCGCCGGCGCTCTGGTCGGTGAAGCAAATTTCCGCCGGGGCCCGCCCCTGCCAGCGCGAGGGCGTAAAGGCTGCCCGCAGGCCGGTCGCTTCGCCAACGACGATGCGGGCGCTGGCACTGGCCGCGCCCTGTACCCCGCTGCCGCTCAGGTTCACGGTATAGGTGCCGGGCGCACGGAAAGTATAGGTGACGCTGCTGCCGGCCGCCTGCACGCCGCCGGGGAAGCCCCACAGCAGCGTCGCCGGGTCGATGCCGGTCTGCTGCGCGTCGAACTGCACCGTCAGCGGCGCGGTGCCGGCGGTGGCGCTGGCCAGGATGGCCAGCGACTGGTCGGTGGCGAAGATCGTCACCGGCGCGGTGGCGCTGTCCTGGCGGCCATCGGCCGCGCTGGCGGTGAGGGTGATGCTGTAACGCCCCGGCGTGGTGTAGGTGTGGCAGGGGTTCGGCTCGCTGCTGCTGCCGCCATCGCCAAAAGACCATGACCAGCCGGCGACCGGGCCGAAGGTGCGGTCAGTGAAGCAAATTTCGCTGCCGGCGGGGGCGCGGGTTTCGGACTGGTCAAACTCGGCATACAGCCCTTCAGCATCCAGCACATTAAACGAACGGCTGCGGCTGCACGGGGTGCCATTCTCCGGGCTGGCGGTGAAGGTGACGGTGTAATAACCGGCGCTGAAGGTGTAGGTAGTGTCTTCAGTGGTGGCGATTTCGGTGCCATTCACCGTCCAGCGGTAGCTGAGCGCTGCGCCGTCGATGTTGTTGCCCGCGGTGCCATCCAGCGCGACCGGGGTGGCTTCAAACGGCGTGCCGGGGGCGGCAAAATCACAGGTAAGCTGGATCAGCGGGGCCTGCACGGTCACGCTCTGCGAGGCGGTGGACGTGCCGCCGGGGCCGGTCACGGTCAGCGTGGCGGTGTAGGTGCCGGGCTGCGCGTAACGGTGGGATGGGCTGCGGTCGCTGCTGGTTGCGCCATCGCCAAAGGCCCATGACCACCCGCTGACCAGGCCGCTGGTGGTGTCCTGGAACTGGAAGGTGGTGGCCGTCACGCCGGCCGACGGGCTGACGGTGAACGCGGCCGCCGGGGGCGGTTCTGCCGCCAGAATCGTGATCGAGCGCGTGGCCGAGGAGCTGATGCCATCGCTGCCGGTGACGGTGAGGCTGACGGTATAGGTGCCGGGGGCGGCGTAGGTGTGGCAGGGGTTCGGCTCGCTGCTGCGGCGGCCATCGCCAAAATCCCAGGCGTGAGATTGAATGGGGCCGGTGCTGCTGCTGCTGAAACAGGCATCCTGGGCGCTGCCGGGGGCCACGCTAAAGATGGCTTCCACCACGCTGCCGCTGCCGGTGACGATCACCTGGCGGCTGGCCGCGGCCGTGCCGCCGGGGCCGCTCACGGTGAGCCGAATGGTATAAACGCCAGCCGCCGCATAGGTATGCGGCGCGGGGCTGGCGGCATCGGTGCCGGTGCCATCACCAAAATCCCAGGCCCAGGTGGTGATGTCGCCGCTGCTGCTGTTGTTGATGGTGATCGGGCGGCCGGCCGCCACTTCGCCCGGCTCCACCGTGAAGTCGGCCAGCGGGGGCGCAGCCGTCACCGTGACGGGCGGCGCGGTGGCCTCGGCCGTGGGCACCACAGTCGCGGGGTCGGCCGGTTCGTCGGTCGGCGGCGGGGTGGTGGCGATCACCGGCGCTTCCGCGGTGGCGGCCGGCGCTTCGGCGGTGGCCGCGGGTTCTGCGGTGGTGCCTGGTTCGTCCGTGCCGGCCGGTTCGTCGGTGGCCAGGGGCAGCGCTTCCGCGGTGGCCGCGGGTATCTCATTCGGCGGCAGCACCAGCGGCGGCTCCGAGGGCAGCACCGGCTGCGCCCCGCCCGCCGTGGCGGAATCAAACAGCTCCGGCGTAGCAGCCGGAGTCGTCACGGGCACCTCTGTTTGCGCTGTGACCGGGGTTGCGTCATCAATCAACCGCACAGCCAGTGTCAAAATCAGAAGCAGCGCTGCGATGCTGGAGAAGTGGTTGGCGATGTAAACAGAGCGCCGTACTTTCATCAGTTGACCTTTAGTGACCTCTGCCGGTGCTGTAGCCGGGCAGCTTCTTTTCGGGATTTCGGTCTATTACTTACTATCCTAAAACAATACTCTCGCTTAAAACGAATTATACACGCTTTATAGCCCGTAACGGATGTTGCGAGGGTTAGACTATGGTTTGAAAAAACAAAATCTTACCTGGATTCAGAAAAAATGTTCTATTCATCGAAAGGCAATTTTTTATTAGATTTTTATTCATATTTTGTAATAAGTATCTCGATGACGCAATGACCCGAAAGTCCCGGTAGAGGCGTATGTCAACCGGCGGCGGGCGGATGCAGCAGCGCCTGGTACACCTGCACGGTGGCGCTGGCGATGCTGTCGTGGGTGAAGTGGGCCAGCACCCGCGCCCGGCCCAGGCGGCCCAGGCGCTGGCGTTCGGCCGGCTGTTGCAGCAGGCACAGCAGCGCCTGGCGCAGCGCGGCCGCGTCGCCTTCGGGCACAATCAGCCCGCCCGCGCCGATGACACCGGGAATAGCGCCGCTGTCGCTGCCGATGACCGGCACGCCGGCGGCCATGGCTTCCACCAGCACGCGGCCAAATTGTTCTTTCCAGTTGGGTCGGGTGAGCGACGGCAGCACCAGCACATCCAGCGCCGCCATCTGCGCGGGCATGGCGGTCGAAGCCACCTGCCCCACGAATTCCACCCGCGGCGCGATGCCCAGGCGGGCCGCCTGCTGCGCCAGCGCCGACCGCAGCGGCCCGCCGCCCACCAGGCGCAGATGCCAGTCACCGGGCAGGCCGGCCGCGGCTTCCAGCAGCAGCGCGATGCCTTTTTCGGGCACCAGGCGGCCCATATAACCGATGGTGAACGGGCGCGGCTGCGGCTGCGGCTGCGGCTGGAATAAGTCCGGGTCGGTGCCAAACTGGGGGATGGTGGCCAGCGGGCCGCGGTAGCCCTTGGCCCGGCACACTGCGCCGGCGCTGTCGGTGCCGGCCAGCACATAATCAATGTGGCGCAGCACCCATTGTTCACCCCAGGCGAAGGGCGGCGGATACTGCCGGTGGATATTTTGCCAGGTGAAGCACAGCGCCCGCGCCCCCTGGCGGCGGGCCAGCGCCAGCGCGTGCCAGGTGGCCACGTTATACGGCTCTTCGTCAATATGCACCACATCCGGCCGGAACTGCCGCAGCCAGCGCCCCAGGGTGGGGTACAGGTGCAGGTGAAAATTGCCATTCCACCACACCGGGATGCTCTCCAGCCGGTAGCCCTGCGTATACACGCGCTCCAGCGGCTGCGTGCCGCGCTCATCGCGCCAGGCGGGCGGCACCAGCGCCAGCAGCTCCACCCCCTGCCGGGCGATACTTTCCAGCTTACGCTGATAAATGCCCACAATGCAGGCTTTGGACAGCATCAACACGCGCATGAGGGCCTACAGGCGGTCTACCGCCGCCTTCAGCCGTTCCAGCGCTTCCGCCAGCAGGCTGCGCGGGCAGGCAAAATTGAGGCGCACAAAGGCATCGTAACCGCTGCCGAAGAAAGTACCGGGGCTGAGCGCGACCCGCGCTTCCTTGAGGAAAAATTCATAGGCATTCAGGCTGGTGGGGATGGGCAGGTCGCGGCAGTCCAGCCACGCCAGGTAGGTCGCTTCGGGCACGGTGGTTTTGAGGGCCGGAATGTGGTCATGGATGTATTCCACCATAAAATCGCGGTTGGCCCGGCAGTAGGCCAGCACCTGCTTCAGCCAGGGGTCGCCGTGTTCATAGGCCGCGGTGGCTGCTTCATAGCCCATCAGGTTGACGTGCACGCCCAGGCTGCGGGCATAATTTTCAAATTCGCGCCGCCGGTCTTTATCCGGGATGATGGCCACCGAACAGCCCAGACCGGGCAAATTATAGGTTTTGCTGGGGGCGATGAGGGTGATGCTGTGCCGCGCCATCTCCGGCGAGAGCGCGGCGATGGGGATGTGGGGCTGGTCATTGAGCAGCAGATCGCTGTGAATTTCATCCGAACAGATGGTAATTTTGTGGCGCAGGCAAATCTCCGCCAGCCGTGCCAGTTCCTCCTGCGTCAGCATTCGCCCGGCCGGGTTGTGCGGGTTACACAGAAAAAACGTCGTCGTTTGCCGGGTGATGGCGCGTTCAAAAGCATCAAAATCAATTTCATAGCTAAAGGTCTGGTCGCCGGTGGCCACGGGCTGCAAATCGGCCATCACGGCGAAGCGCTCATTGGCCGGCGGAATGCTGAGGAAGGGGCCATACACCGGCGTTTGCATCAGGATGCCATCGCCCGCCCGGCCGATGCTGTGGGCCGCCAGGTTCAGCGCCAGCACCATCCCCGGCACAAACACCAGGTCTTCCGCTTTAATGTCCCAGTGATACAGGCGTTTCAGCCGCGCCACCAGCACCTCGCGCAGTTCCGGGTAATCCATCGTATACCCGAAGATGCCATGATCGACGCGGGCGTGCAGGCGTTCCAGCACCGCCGGCGGCGAGGTGAAATCCATATCCGCCACCCACAGCGGGATGACATCTTCAGCATACACCGACCACTTGGCGGCATAGCTGCCGCGCCGGGGAAGCACTTCATCAAAATGGTACTGGCTCATGAGGCATTATCCGGTCTACACGGGGGAAATAAGCCCGCCCATTATAGCCCATGCCCCGCCGCACAGATAGCCGCCGCGCGGTGACGCAGGGCTATCGCATCCAGTTCACGCCGGGCAGCCCTGTGGGCACGCTGCCATCGTGCTCCAACCAACGATTTAACACAGAGCCACAGAGCCACGGAGCAAAGATTGACAGGGCCGGACTCCCTCGCCCGGGGCGCAGCCCGTCCGGGAGCGGGGCCGGGGGTGAGGGCACGGCAGGGTCATCCGCGGTTGCCCGCCGCGCGGCAACGGTGACGGTTACACCCGGCAGGCGAACCAGTCTTCTTTGTGGATGGCGCAGGTGATGGTATCCCACCAGCGGCCGTTAAAGAACTGCGTTTCGGCGTAGTGGGCTTCGCGCCGCATCCCCAGTTTTTCCGCCACGCGCAGGCTGGCCTCATTTTCGCTGATGATGTCCGCGGCGGTGATGCGCCGCAGCCGCAGCGTGTGGAAGCCAAAATGCAGCAGGGCGCGGGCCGCTTCGGTGGCATAACCCCGGTTATGGTACTGCGTGCCGATCATATAACCGATCTCGCCCTGGCGATGGGTATGATTCTGAATCGTCAGATGTACTGACCCCAGCGGCAGCGCCGGGTTTTCCTGCGGGGCCACCGCCAGGTAATAATACGAGCGCGGCAGCACGCTCTGTTCTTCCATCATCCACTGCGTAATGTAGTTAAATTCCCAGTCTTCGATGGGGGGATTGGCCTCAAAGCGCTGGTACGCTTCTTCCAGGCTGTAGCTCCGCAGGTACGGGCTGTCTTCCAGGGTCACTTCGCGCAGAATAAGGCGTTCCGTTATAAGCTGCATGGGCTAAAATCCTGGTAAATACTGTTTAGAGAACGATTATTGGGCAGCGCCACCCCCGGCAGGGTCGCTTAACGCCGGAGATGACAGGCAATTTTACCGACAGCACGGTGATTGTTAACAGTATAACATATTTTGGTTGTCGGCGTTTATTCATTGAAAATTTAATATTTAACCGATGTAAAAAATAATCCCTCTCTGCCGAAATGGCCGGCTTCTCTTTTGAAAAACTCATTTTCAAATCCAACAAAAGTTACAGAAACCGCGGTATCGACCTGCTATTCTTGCAGTGTGTGAGCGATTAGGAACTGATTGAGGAGCAAGCCCCATGACGCATATTATCACCAGCCTCTGCCTGCGCGACGGTGCCTGTATGGAAGTCTGCCCGGTGGAATGCATCGTCCCTGGCAAGCCGGAAGAAGATTGGCCCTGGTATTTCATTGACCCGGATACCTGCATTGACTGCGGCGCGTGCATCCCGGAATGCCCGTTTGAAGCCATCTTCATCGAAGAAGAAGTGCCCTCTGAATACGAAATGATGGAAGGCCAGGAACGGGTGCCCTTCGATACCAAAGAGATCGTCACCCACAAAGAAGGCGAAGTGATCGACCTTACGCCGGATATTCAGCCCAATTACGATTTCTTCAGCAAGGGCCCCGGCTACGAAGCCCTGAATATGTAAGCTGCCTGTAACCCGCGAAGCCCCGTCCCAGGATGGGGCTTTTTGCATTCCCTGCTGTGCCGCCCCCTGTTGAAGCGCTCTGCCGGCGTGCTATCATTAAAAATATAACGACGGGCCGCCAGGCGGCCGCCGGGGGATGAGCAGGGTATGGACGTACAGCGTCAACAGGCAGTCGCAGTCATTGGCATGGCCTGCCGGTTTCCGGGCGGGGCCCATTCGCCACAGCAGTTCTGGCAGCGGCTGGCCGCCGGTACCGATGCCATCATTGATGTGCCGCCGGATCGCTGGAACAGTGAGCGTTTTTACCACCCCGACCCCGACCAGCCCGGCAAGATGTACATCCGGCAGGGGGGCTTTTTGCAGCAGCCGCTGGCCGCCTTTGATGCTGCTTTCTTCCGCATGACCCCGCGTGAAGCCGAACAGCTCGACCCGCAGCAGCGCCTGCTGCTGGAAGTGACCCGCGAAACCTTCGACGATGCCGGCTACACCCCGGCCCGCTGGCAGGGTGCGCCCGTGGGCGTGTACATGGGCGCGTTCACCATGGATCACATGGGGCAGCAGCTTGCCTATTTCCACCGTGACCACATCAGCACGCACACCGGCATGAGCACAACGATGGTCATGCTCTCCAACCGGCTCTCTTACCTGTTCGATCTGCGCGGGCCCTCGCTGACGGTGGATACGGCCTGTTCCTCCTCGCTGGTGGCGCTGCACCTGGCCTGCCAGGCGCTGCAACAGGGCGATTGTGCGCTGGCGCTGGCCGGCGGGGTGAACATCATGTTCCGGCCGGAATTCGTCATCGCCATGAGCAAGGGGCGTTTTTTGTCGCCGGGGCAGCGCAGCCGCACCTTTGACGCAACGGCGGATGGCTATGTGCGCGGCGAGGGCGCGGGCGTGCTGCTGCTGAAGCCGCTGCCTCAGGCCCGGGCGGATGGCGACCGCATTCATGCCATCATCGCCGCCACCGGGGTTAACCAGGATGGCCATACCGAAAGCATTACCCTGCCGGGCGGCGCGGCCCAGGTGGCGCTGATGCGCCAGGTGTGGGCCCGGGCCGGCATCACGCCGGACGACATCGCTTACATCGAAGCGCACGGCACCGGCACGCAGGCCGGCGACATCACCGAAGCGCAGTCCCTGGGGGCGGCGCTGGCCGGGCGGGCCACGCCCTGCCCGGTGGGATCGGTCAAAACCGGCATCGGCCATCTGGAAGCCGCGGCCGGCATCGCCGGGGTGATTAAGGCCATTTTGTGCCTGCAACAGCGCCAGCTTCCGCCGCACCTGCACCTGCACACGGTGAACCCGCATATTGATCTGGCCGCGCTGAATTTGCAGGTGCCGCAGCAGCTCCAGCCGCTGCCGCCGGGCAGCATCGCCGTCAATGCGTTTGGCTATGGCGGCACCAATGCCCACGCGCTGCTGCAACCCGCGCCGGCTGACCCGGCCCCCGCGCTGGCCATCACCATGACCACGACCACGACCATGGCCTGCCTCACGCTGTCGGCGCACAGCGCGGCCAGCCTTCAGCGGCTGGCACAGCGCCATGCCGATTTTATGGCCGCGTCACCGTCGCTGGCGGATTATGCCTTTACGCTGGCCCACCACCGCGAGGCGCTGCCGTATCGCCTGGGGCTGGTGGCCGCCAGCCCGGAAGAAGCCCGCCGCGGGCTGGCCGCTTTCGCCGCCGGTGCGCCGGAGGCCCCGGTGGTGACGGGCACCGCGGCCGCCGAACTGCCGTGCGTCTTCGTCTATACCGGCATGGGGGCGCAGTCCTGGGGTATGGCGCGGGCGCTGCTGGCCGAAGCGCCGTTCCGGGCGGCCCTGCATGAAGTGGACGCGCTGTTCCAGCCGCTGGCCGGGCGCTCGCTGCTGCCCCTGTTTGAGCGTGACGATGACGCACCCATGCCGGAACCGCAGGACGCGCAGCCGGCTAATTTTGCGCTGCAATACGCGCTGACGGCCCTCTGGCGCAGCCTGGGCGTGGTGCCGGCGGCCGTGGTGGGGCACAGCGTGGGCGAGATCGCGGCGGCGGTGGCGGCCGGGTCTCTCGCGCTGGCGGATGCCGTGCGGCTGACGTACCACCGCAGCCGTTTGCAGCAGGCGCTCAGCGGCCGGGGCGGGATGCTGGCGGTGGGGCTGTCTGCGGAGGCGGTGGCCCCTTATTTAACGGCCGACATCGTGCTGGCGGCGATCAACAGCGTCTCAGCGGTGACGCTGGCGGGCCCGCCCGCCGCGCTGGAAGCGCTGCACACCACGCTGGACGCGGCCGGGGTCTTCTGCCGGGCGCTGCGGGTGGCGGTGGCCTATCACAGCCCGCAGATGGACGCGCTGGAGAGCGATTTTCGCCAGGCGCTGGCCGACCTGCGCCCCCTGTCGCCGCATACGCCGCTGTATTCCAGCGTCACCGGCACGCGCCTGGCCGGCGGCCAGGATGTGGATTACTGGTGGCGCAACTGCCGCCAGCCGGTGCTGTTTGCCGCCGCCACCGCGGCCCTGCTGGCGGATGGGTATCGCGCTCTGGTGGAGGTGGGGCCGCATCCCGTCCTCAGCGCGGCCCTGGCGGAGAGCCTGCACCAGGCCGGCGCGGCCGGCTTCGTGGGCGATTCGCTGCGGCGCACGGCCCCCGCCCGCGAGTATGTGCGCCAGGCGCTGCTGCGGCTGCACGTCGCCGGCGGCCGGGTGGACTGGCACTGTGTGGCCCCGGCCGGGCGCTGCCTCACGCTGCCGGTGTATCCCTGGGAGCACGTGGCCCACTGGGCCGAGCCGGAAGCCGTGCGCCAGGATCGTATCGGGGCGGTGCAGCACCCGCTGCTCCAGCAGCGCGAATGGTCGGCCGGGCGCGGCTGGCAGGGCGATCTAAACCTGGTGCGGCTGGCCCACCTGCGCGATCATCGCCTGGAAGGCCAGCCCATTTTCCCCGCCAGCGCCACGCTGGAAGCCGGGCTGGCCCTGCTGGCGCACGATCAATTCCGGCGCGGTAACGCCCTGGCCGGGGTGGAACTGCTGCGCCTGCTGCATCTGGAATCGGCCGGGGTGATCCAGGTGCATCTGGCCGAGGAGGGCGGCTGGACGCTGCACGCCCGCCCGCCCGGTGCCGAAGGCGACTGGACGCTGTACGCCAGGGGGCGCATCGTGGGGCAGGCGGTGCCCCCGCGCCAGGCCAGCATCGACCTGGCCGCCCTGCGCGACCGCAGCCAGCCGGTGCCGGACGATCTGTATGCGCGGCTGCAACAGTGCGGGCTGGATTATGGCCCGGCCTTCCAGCGGCTGCGCCAGGTGTATCGCCACGACGACGGCTTTCTGGCGGAACTGACCCCGCCAGACGCGGACGCGGACGCGGATGCTGACGCTTACTGCCTGCATCCGGCGGTGATGGATGCCGGTTTTCAGGCCTTCATCAGCCTGCTGGCCGAGGATGACCGGGCGACGCGGCTGCTGGTGCCGGTGGCCGTGGGCGAAGTGCGCTACCACGCGGCCGCCGCCGGCCCGGTGTGGTGTTACGGCCGGGTGCAGCACGCCAGCGCCGCCGCGTTCACCGGCGATTTAACCTTCTGCGATGCCACCGGCACGACGCTGCTGGAGGTGATCGGGCTGCGCGTGCAGGCCCGGCCCCGCAGCGGCCGCCCGGCCCCGGCGCTGGCCGACCGGCTGTATACGCTGACGACGGAACCGCTGGCCGCTGTGCCCGCGGCCGCCTCCGCGGACGGCCCCTGGCTCATGGTTGCGCCAGAGGCGACCGCGGCCCCGCTGTGCGCCGCGCTGCCCGCCGCCCATGTGCTGACGGCCGCGCCGGCGGATGACGCGGCCGCGCTGGATCACTGGCTGGCGCAGTTCCCGCGCCCGGCCGGGCTGGTGTATCTGTGGGGGCTGCCGGCCGCCGCTGTGGACGTGGATGAAGCCGCGGCCGGCCTGGCCGCCGGCCGGCAGCTGCTGGCGTGGATGCAGGCCATCTTACGCGCCGGCATCGTCCCCGCGCAGCGGCTGGCCATCGTCACCCTGGGGGCGCAGGGGCCCACCGCCCACCCCGGCCAGATGATCGTGTGGGGGCTGGGGCGCGTCTTCGCCAACGAATACCCGGATGCCGAAATCACCCTCATTGACCTGGACCCGGACGATGTCGCTGGCTCGCTGCGGGCGCTGCCGGCCCTGCTGTGTGCCCCGCTGCCAGAGCCAGAACTGCTGTATCGCGGTGGTCAGTGGCACGTCAACCGCTTCAGCCGCCTGGGGCCCCCCGCGCCGCTGCCGCAGCCCATCCCGCCGGAGACCCCGGTGCAGCTTCGCATCGGCCAGCCGGGCCTGCTGGACAGCCTCCATTACGAAATCACCACCCGCCGCGCCCCGGCCCCCGATGAGGTGGAAGTGCGCGTGCAGGCCAGCGGGCTGAATTTTAAAGACATCCTCAAAGCGCTGGATTTGCTCCCGCGAGATTATCTGGACAGCACCTTTTTTGGTCACGCCGCCGGGCTGGAATTCGCCGGTGAGGTGCTGCGCGTGGGCAGCGCCGTCACGGAGTTTGCCCCCGGCGATGCAGTGGTGGGTATGGCGGCGGCGGGCAGCTTTCGCACCTTTTGCACCACCTCGGCCGCGCTGCTCATCCGGCGGCCGGCGCATCTCAGCGCGGCGGAAAGCGTGGTCTTCACCAATTTCATCACCGCCTATCATGCCCTGGTGGAGGTGGCGCGGCTGCAACCCGGCGAGCGCGTGCTCATTCATTCGGCCAGCGGCGGCGTGGGGCAGGCGGCCCTCCAGCTTGCCCGCTGGCGCGGCGCGACCATCTTCGCCACCGCCGGCAGCGCCGACCGCCGGGCCGCCCTGCATGACCTGGGCGTGGCCTGCGTCAGCGATTCGCGCTCGCTGCGCTTTGTGGACGATGTGCGCCGCTGGACGGACGGCCGCGGCGTGGATGTGGTGCTGAACGTGCTCACCGGCGAGGCCTTGCAGCAAAGCCTGGGGCTGCTGGCCGATTTCGGCCGCCTGGTGGATATTGGCAAGCAGGACATCATGCATAATCGCCGCCTGGCCATGCAGGCCTTTGACCGCAACCTGACCTTTGCGGCGGTGGACATTGACCGCATGGCGCAGCAGCGGCCGCAGCAGGTGCGGGCCCTGCTGGAAACCATCAGCGATCTGTTCCACCGGCGCATAATCCAGCCGCTGCCGCTGACCACCTGCCCGGCCGACGACATCGGCGCGGCTTTCCGCCGCATGAGCCAGGCGCAGCACACCGGGAAAATCGTCGTCCTCATGCAGCCGGGCCCGGCCACCGCCAGCCCTGACCCGCAGCAGGTGCTGGTGCGCCCGGATCGCACCTATCTGGTCACCGGCGGCCTGAGCGGCCTGGGGCTGGCCGCGGCCGAGTGGCTGCTGCGGCAGGGGGCGCGGCATCTGGTGCTGCTCAGCCGCCGCGGGGCGCAGGCGCTGCCCGGCCTGCCGCCCGCTTTCACCGCCCCCGGCGTGCACGTTCACCTGGTGCCGGCCGATGTCGCCGTGGCGGCCGATGTCGCCCGCGTGCTGGCCGATGTGCGCCGCGCCGGGCCGCCGCTGGCCGGCATCATCCATTCGGCCATGGTGCTGGATGACGCGCTGCTGACCGAACTCACCCCGGCCCGGCTGGAAGCGGTGCTGGCCCCCAAAGTCCGCGGCGCGTGGCTGCTGCATCAGCACACGCTGCACGATCCGCTGGATTTTTTCCTGCTCTTTTCGTCCATCAGCGCCGTGATCGGCAACCCGCGCCAGGGAAATTACGTGGCCGCCAATGCCTTTCTGGACGGGCTGGCCCATTATCGCCGGGCGCAGGGCCGGCCTGCCCTCAGCCTGAACCTGGGGCCGGTGAGCGAAGTGGGCGTGGTGGCCCGCAACCCGGCCGTGGCGCAGCACCTGGCCCGCCTGGGCCTGACCGGGTTAACGCCGGCTTTCATCATGCAGGCCGTGGGCGACCTGCTGCGCGGCAGCCCGCCGCCCCAGGTGAGCCTGGTGGATGTCAACTGGCAGCAGTGGCGCAGCAGCAGCATGGTGGGCGCGGAATCGCCGCGTTATCGCCAGTTGACGGCGGCCGTGGCGGTGGCCGAGACGGGCGCGGCCGGGCTGCCGGCCGAACTGGCGCAGCGCCCCCCCGCTGACCATGCCGCCCACACGCTGGCCTTTTTGCTGGCCCAGGTGGCCCGCGTCACCCGGCACCCGCTGGAGCAGCTTGATCCTGATGTGCCGTTTGACCGCCTGGGGCTGGATTCGCTGATGGTGCTGGAGCTGAATAACCTCATCCGCGCCCACAGCGGCCACGATTTTTCGGTGACGCTGCTGGCCCGCGCCCCCACGCTGCGCCAGCTTGCCGCGCATTTGCTGGAGCGGCTCCATGCCCCCGCCTGAGCCGGCCGCGCCCCCGGTGGCGCTGCACTGGTGCGACCTCACGCGGCCGGCGCTGGCCGCCGCGCTGCCGCTGCTGTCCCCGGCAGAACGCGAGCGCTGCGCCGCGCTGGTGCTGGATGGGCCCCGGCACCAGTATGCCTGTGGCCGCGCTTTCCTGCGCCAGGTGCTGGCCGCGTACCTGGGCGCTGCGCCGGCGCAGGTGCCGCTGGTGACGCTGCCCGGCGGCAAACCGGCCCTGGCCGGCGGGGACTGGCAGTTTAATCTGGCGCACAGCGGCGGCTGGTGCGTGGTGGCGGTGGCGCGGCGGCCGGTGGGGGTGGATGTGGAATATCTGCGCCCGCTGCACGATCTGGCCGGGCTGGCGGCCCGCCTGCTTACGCCGGGCGAACTGGCCGCCTGGTGGCAGGCCGCCCCGGCTGACCGCCTGCGGCTGTTTGTGGAGGCGTGGACGGCCCACGAAGCCCGGTTTAAATGTGGCGCGGCCGGGCACGGGCAGCCGCTGGCAGTGTGCCCGCTGGTGGCCCCGCCGGGGTGCATCGGGCAGGTGGCGGTGCCCGGCCGGGTGCCGGCCGCGCTGACCACCGTCACGGCGTTTTAAGGCTTACATCACCAGGAGGCAGATGATGCAGCGCGGGATGGATTATATTGGCGTGGGGGTGGGGGCCATCATCGTGGATGATGCGGGCCGGCTGTTCCTGGCGCAGCGCGGGCCCCGGGCCCGCAATGAGCGCGGCCGGTGGGAATTCCCCGGCGGCGCGGTGGAATTTGGCGAAACCCTGCGCGCGGCCCTCCAGCGCGAAATCGCCGAAGAATACGGCATCCAGATTGCGGTGGGGGAACTGCTCACCGTCACCGATCATCTGCTGCCGGACGAAGGCCAGCACTGGGTGTCGCCATCGTACCTGTGCCGCATCGTGGCCGGCACGCCCACCATCCTGGAGCCGGAAAAATGCAGCGCCATTGGCTGGTTTGCCCCGGCCGCTGTGCCCGCCCCGCTGACGGTGGTCACACAGCACGATCTGGCGCTGTACTGCCAGCGCCTGCCCCCGGCGGCCGCTACAAAAACGGAATGAACACCGTCACCAGCAGCCCCACGATCTGGCACACCCAGGCCGCCGCCAGCCCGTTGCGCTCTTTGATGTAGCTGTAGAGCAGGTTCATCGTCAGCAGCGCCACGCTGATGATGATGGCCACGGCCGGCGCACGCAGCAAATCCGCCCACATCACCGGGAAAAACAGGATGATGTTCCACAGGCCCGCCAGCAGCCCCACGATGTAAAATTCAAAATGCTGCTGCAAAATGCCGCGGAAGAACAGCGTTTCGGCCAGCGGCATCACGAAGACCAGCAGGGCCAGCAGCGTGCCCACCGTCATACCGGGGAAGATGAGCCGGGCGGCATTTTCCAGCACGTCCCCGCCGAACAGCAGGAACAGGATGCCGGCCAGCAGCCCGAAGCCCGCGCCCCACAGCAAATTTTCCGGTTCTTCGCGCTCAATGCGTTCCGCGCTGCCCAGCAGCCAGCCCAGGACACCCACCGCCGCCAGCGCCCCCCACGCCAGCGTATAGCGCAGGTCGGCATTGTCCGGCAGCATGGGGGTGAGGCCGATGCTGAGCGCCAGCGCCAGCAAAAACCCGAAAGCCGGATCGCCGGTGCCGCCCCGGTACAGGCCGCGGCCGCCGGGGGCATCGGCTGCGTCGTCCTCAGCGTCATGGTTACGGTCGGGGTCGGGGTTAGGGCCGGGCAGCGGGCCGGGCGGCGCGTCGTCGTCGGCGGGTGAATGGTTCATCAGCGCTTACCCCAGCACCTGCCGCATCGCCTGGATGACCATCTCCACCCGTTCACGGGTGATCCAGTAATGCAGCACACAGCGAAACTTGCGCTCATGCCCCGGATACGGGCTGACGATGATGTGCTGCGCCCGCAGGGCAGCGGCGAACGCGGCCGGGCTTAAGGCGGCCTCTTCCTCCAGCCAGAAGAAGACGAAATTGGTGGCCTGGCTGAGGACGCGCACGCCGGGCACCGTCCGCAGCCCCTCCGCCAGGCAGGCGGCATGGGCATGGTCTTCGTGCAGGCGCTGGCTCATCTCGTGCAGGGCGATCAGCCCGGCCGCGGCCAGCACCCCCGCCTGGCGCAGCCCGCCGCCGAGCATTTTCCGGGCCCGCCGCGCCTCCTGGATGAACGCCCGACTGCCCACCAGCACCGAGCCGGCCGGGGCACACAGCCCCTTGGACAGGCAGAAAGTGAGGCTGTCCGCTGGCTCGGCCAGCGCCCGCACCGGCACCCCGGCCGCGGCCGCGGCGTTAAAAATGCGGGCTCCGTCAATGTGAAATTTTAGCCCGTGCTGGCGGGCGATGTCCCCCACCTGCTGCGTGTACGCCACGCTCAGCGGCTGGCCGCCCACCGTGCCCTGGGTATTCTCCAGCGTAATCAGCCGGGTGCGCGGAAAATGCTCATTGTTGCCGCGGATGGCCGCGCGGATGTCGTCCAGGCGCAGGGTGCCATCCGCCTGCACCGGCACCGTGTGCGGCATGATGCCCCCCAGGGCGGCCATGCCCCCGGCTTCGTACATAAACGTATGCGCTTTGTCGCCGGTGATGATTTCGCTGCCGCGCTCACAGTGGGCCAGCAGCGCCGCCAGGTTGCCCTGGGTGCCGCTGGTGACGAACAACCCGGCTTCTTTGCCGAACAGGGCGGCCGCCTCGTGTTCAAGCTGGTTCACGGTGGGGTCTTCGCCGTACACATCATCGCCCACGACGGCCGCTGCCATCGCCGCCCGCATCGCTTCCGTCGGCCAGGTGACGGTATCGCTGCGTAGATCAATCGTCTGCATCCAGAGTCCTCTGTGTGTGGGTGGCACTGGCCGCAATGCTATTCCGGTTGCCGGCGATATGCAATAGAAAGAAAGGCGGCTCAGCCGGCCAGCAGCGCCACCACACTGCTGATCGTCAGCCCGGCCCCCAGGGCGATGGAACCGTATTTCAGCAGGCGCGGCAGATAATGGTTGATCCAGGCATTGATGCGCTCCAGCCGGTCGGCGAAGCGCTCGCGCAGGGCCAGCATCAGCCCCAGGAAGGCGAACAGCGGCAGGCTGAAGACGGCGTTATACACCAGCAGCGCCAGCAGGTTGCTGCCGGTGTCCATCTGCGCGGTGGTGATGCGCTCAATGGCGACGAAATAGGGCAGGGCACTGGTGATTTCATTCAGCATCACCACCATCCCCAGGACGAAGGTATGCCACGGGTGCAGCGAACGCGGTTTGTGCACCGCCACCGCCCCCGGCGTATCCACCCGCAGCCACAGCCCGAACAGCAGCAGCGCCACGCCGGCCGCCAGATGCAGGCCGTAGAAGGCCGTCAGGCTCATGCCGGCGATGACATCCCCCACCAGGGCCCGCGCCCCGGCCAGGATGAGCACCCCGCCCACAAAATTCACCAGCAGCACGCCGGCAATGTAGCTGAGGATGCGCCCGGCCGGGCGCGGCGTGGTCAGCAGATAAAACTGGGCCACGAACAGCGCCGGATTGATGCTGTCCACCAGCCCGATCGCCATAATGGTCAGCAGCAGCGAAACAGATAGCATCAATGTCACTCCTGATCGATGAGGCGCAGCGCTTCATGCAGCAGGGCGGCGCGTTCCGCCGGGGTGGCCGGGTGTTCGGTCGCCATTTGATCCTGCCACCAGGCATCGGCGGCCAGGCGCAGGAGCCGGGCCCGCAGCGGCGGTACGCCATCATCCGCCAGGCGGGCCGTCCACCGGGCGGCATCCTGCTGCACCTGCGCCCGAATGCCAGGGAATTCCGCCAGCGCCAGCAGCAGCGTCGTCGCCAGCTCCAGCGTCAGCACCGCTTCGGGGGCAAACGAAGCCCGCAGGTAAGCCCGCAGCCAGCGCCCGCGCGGGGTGGTGTCCTGGTCATAATGCGCCTGCACCTGCTGCTCAAACTGGCCCAGCAGATGCCGCAGCACCGCCTCCGCCAGGGCCTCTTTGGACGGAAAATGATGCAGCAGCCCGCCTTTGCTCACCCGGGCCGTCTTCGCCACGCTGTCCAGCGTCAGCCCGTGCAGGCCGCCGGCCCGCAGCGCGGCCAGCGCCGCCGCGATCAGCCGGGCCCGCGTGTCCTGAGCGCTGTGCTGTTTACGGTTCATGCTCACCTCACAAACATACCGGCCAGACGGCCGGTTCAGCCCTTTATCCTACCGGCCAGACGGCCGGTATGCCCGTAAAAAAGTGATTAAAAAGCGGCGAAAAAATGAAGTGGTCTTTGAACCCGGTATTTGTGATAAACGTCACTATTTCTTTTGGCCGCTTCGGCATACCATAAAGACATCAACGCAAGACCTCTCCCATTCGCCGACAGCCTATCAGACTGTCGGACGCTGCAAGACGCACCACGATCACACAATCTCAGGAAAAATACCCCCACGGGGTATTTTTCATGTTCGGGCCCGGCCGCGATTTTGACAGCCGCCCGGCCGCAGGTTATGCTAGCCCGCAGCAGCCGGCCGCCCGCAGCGGGCCCCGGCCGCCGGCCGAAAAATGTTCTTAATGAGGAAACCCAATGCCAGAAAAAACCTTAAATGTCGCCATCATCGGCACCAGATTTATGGGCAAGGCGCACAGCAGCGCCTGGCTGAATGCGCCGCGCTTCTTCGACCTGCCCGCCCGGCCCGTGCTCAAGGTCGCCTGCGGCCAGGATCGGGATTATTTACAGAGCTTCGCCGATACCTGGGGCTGGGAGGAGATCGAAACCGACTGGGAAAAAGTGGTCGCCCGGCCGGATATTGACATCATCGACATCAGCGTGCCGCAGCACCTGCACCGCGATATTGCGGTGGCCGCGGCGCGGGCCGGCAAGCACATCTTTTGCGAAAAGCCGCAGGCCCTCACCGTGCAGCAGTCGCAGGAGATGCTGGAGGCGGCCCGGTCTGCCGGCATCGTCCATTACCTCAACCACAATTACCGCCGTGTGCCGGCCGTCATGCTGGCGCGGCAGTTGATCGACGAAGGCAAGATCGGCCGCATTTACCACTGGCGCGGCGCGTACCTGCAATCGTGGATCACCGACCCCAATTTCCCGCTGACGTGGAATTTGCGCCAGGAGCTGGCCGGGGCGGGCCCGCACATTGACCTCAACAGCCACAGCATCGACCTGGCGCGTTTCCTGGTGGGCGAAATTGCCCAGGTGAGCGCCATGGTGGCCCACTTCATCACCGAGCGCCCGCTGCCCGGCAAAGGCGCGGCGACCTTCAGCGCCGGCCGCAGCGAGCAGAGCGAGATGGGCCGGGTGACGGTGGAAGATGCCGCCTTCCTGGTGGTGCGTTTTGAGAATGGGGCCCTCGGCTCCTTCGATACGTCGCGCTTTGCCACCGGCCGCAAAAATTACAACACCTTTGAAATTTATGGCAGCAAGGGCGCAATCACCTTTGACCTGGAGCGCATGAACGAACTGCAATATTTCTCCGAGGATGACCCGCCCTATGCCCAGGGCTTTCGCAGCATCCTGGCCACCGAAAGCGTTCATGCCTATGTGGCCAACTGGTGGCCGCCCGGCCACATCATCGGCTATGAACACGAATTTACCCATGCGGTGGTGGATTTTGTGAAAGCCATCGTGGAGAAAACGCCCATTCGGCCCAATTTTGAAGATGGCGTGGCGGGGATGAAGGTCATCGAAGCGGCGTTGCAGGCGGCGGCCACCGGGCAAACGGTGAGCATCACGTAAGCCGGGCGGGCGCGGGGTGGGCCGGGGATTTTAGCCCACCAGCCGCCGCGCCAGCCACAGCGTGGCCAGCAGCAGCACGGCATACACCGCGCCACCGGCCAGCGACAGCGCCAGCAGCCCGGCGGCATCGCCCCGGCGCAGCGTTTCCAGGCTGTGCAGCATCCAGCCGGCGGCGGCCAGCGTGCCCACAAAGCGCAGCCCCACCGCCAGCGTGCCCACCACACTCCCGGCGGCCGCCTCCGGCAGGGCGGCCAGCAGGCCCAGGGCGGCCGTCAGCCCGGCATCCAGCGCCCCGTAAACCAGCGTCAGCAGGATCAGCAGCGGCAGGGCGGCCGTCGCCGTCGGCGGCCGGGCCATGTCCAGCGTGCTGATGCTGCCCAGGGCGGCGGCTTCCAGCACGGTGAGGGCCGGGGCCAGGCTGCCCAGGTACAGGCTGACGAAACCCACCCGCAGCACCGTCATCATCAGCAGGTCGCCATCCAGCGCCCGCAGCGAAGCCCACCACTTGCCCAGGATAATGCGCCCCGCGCCGACATCGGTCAGCCGCAGCGCGTCCCAGGTGCCGTGCTGTTTCTCCCGGCTGATGCTGCCGGCAGACAGGCCCAGCAGGATGAGCGTCACCACCAGGTACAGGGCGATCATCATCGTCAGCAGCAGGGCCAGGGCCAGCGTCAGCAGATTGGGGTTATCCATATAAGGCAGCAGGGCCAGCGCCGCCGGCACATGGGGCGCGGCCAGCCCCGCGCCGGTGAACAGCAGCGCCAGCAGCAGTGCCGGGATCACCAGGGCCGCCGCCAGCACAATCCACAGGCGGCCCACGCGCCCCTGCTGGATCACAAAACGCTGATAATGAAATTCGGCCCGCAGCACCGGGTTATGCACACTCTTGAGCGCTTTCATGCGTCCTCGGCCCCTGGCAGCCAGATGTCAAACCGGGTGGTTGCGCCGGGCACACTGGCCAGCGTGATGTGGCCGCCGTGGGCCACCACCGCCGCGCGGGCAATGGTCAGCCCCAGGCCCAGGCCGCTGATTTCGCCAATGTTGCTGCCCCGGAAGAACGGCTCAAACACCCGTGCCTGTTCCGCCGGCAGGATGCCCGTGCCCTGATTGGTGATGGTGACGCGCAGCCCGCCCGCGTCCGGCGCGGCCGTCACCACCACCGGCGCGTCCGGCGGCGAAAAGCGGGCCGCATTCCGCAGGATGTGCAGCAGCGCATAAGACAAAATTCCCCGGTCGGCCCGCAGCATGAGGGCGGGCGGCAGCGCCAGGTGATATTTACCCGGCAGGTCGAACTGGGCTTCCAGCGCCGTGGCGATCTCGCGGCACAGGTCGGCCAGCACAAAGCGCGTGGGGTGCAGCCGACTGCTGCTCTGCAAGAAATCGTTGCGAACCACCAGATTAATCTCATCCAGCATATCCACAATGCGCTGAATGTGCTTCTTGATGAGGATTTCTTTGTCCTGCTTGCGCTCCGCGCTCAGCCGGTCGCTGTAGTGCAGCAGCGTTTCGATGGCAATCTGCACCACCGTCAGCGGCGTGCGAAATTCATGGGTGATGCGTTCCATCATGCGCGATTTAAGGTCGCCCAGTTCCTGCTCTTTTTCCAGCGCCACCCGCAGCGTGCTCTGTTCGCGCAGCAGCGTTTCCATCTGGCGGCGCACGCTGGTATCGCGGCCCAGGTACACGCTGCTGAAGTTGCCCGGCTCATCATAGATCAGGCGGCCGGTGGTTTCCAGCCACACATCCTGCCCGTCGGCGTGGCGCAGGCGCACTTCGGCGCGAAAATGATTCGCGCGTGACTGTGCGGCCACATCCAGCGCCCCGGCAAAGGCGGCCAGGTCGTCCGGGTGCAGCAGGTCGGTCAGCGACCGGCCCCGCAGCGCCGCTGGCTCATAGCCCAGCAGCGCCCGCGCGGACGGGCTGGCGAAAGCGATGACGTGCTGCGCGTCGGTTTGCAGAATCAGGTCATGCACATGATCGGTGATGAGGCGCAGCTTTTCTTCGCTGTGGGCCAGGGCGGCCGTCAGGCTGTGCTGGCGGGCCATGTCGGCCCGCAGCGCCTGTTCGTGCGTCTGGATGCGCCGTTCCATGGGGCGGAAGACGAAAAATAGTTCCAGCGCCAGCGTCAGCAGCATCAGCAGCAGCAGCGCCAGCTCCAGCCGTTCCAGCCACGCCACATCCTGGCGCAGCAGTTGCAGCGTAAACGGGGTGATGACGCTAAATTGCAACTGCTGGCGGATATACAGGCTCAACAGCCCGTAGCTGAGCAGGGCGATGAGGGCGATCACGGTCAGCCCGCCCAGGTAAAAATGGCGAAAACGTACCGGGGTAAACGGCGTGAGCATGGCATATCCTTTCCGCACGGGGCCACCGTGTGCCGCTGATAACGACGATTATACCGGCCCGGCGGCGGAGTGAGACAAACGTTTTTTAGACCATCTGTGCCATGCGCCGGGCCGCCCTCATGCTATAATGACGGCGTAGTATCAGGAGTGATGGTATGCGCCGTGTATGGCTGTTGCTGATCCTGCTGCCCGTGCTGCTGCCGGCCCTGCTGGCAGCGGCGGGCGCGAATGACCCGCTGTGGCT
The DNA here is from genome assembly GCA_025454495.1 of Anaerolineae bacterium. Taxonomy (GTDB): domain Bacteria; phylum Chloroflexota; class Anaerolineae; order Aggregatilineales; family Phototrophicaceae; genus JALHOR01. The sequence continues at coordinate 4,691 of JALOOI010000011.1, read as the reverse complement.
GGACTGGCCGGCGGAGCAAACGTCCGTCAGCGGTACGGTGACGCTGCGCGGCACGGTGAACCCGCCGGGGCTGCAAAGCTATTTTATCGAGGCGGCTCCCTTCACCCTGGGCAGCACCGCCCCCGCCCGCTGGACTCCCATCACGCTGCCTGCGCCCGCGCCGGTGGTGGCTGCGGACCTGGGGACGTGGAATACCACTGTCTTCGCGGATGGCATTTATCAACTGCGGCTGCACGTCATCCTCAGCAGCGGCGAAAGCATCTTTTATACCATCGCCCCGCTGGCGGTGAATAACCAGGGGCGCACGTTTTCGGCGGCCCCGGTGAGCGTCATCGCCACGCCGGGCGCGGTCATTTTGACGGCCGTACCCACGCCCACGCGCGTCCCGCCCACGCCCGCGCCGCTGCCGGTGGCCGCCGGGGGCGCTGCGCCGGGGCGGCCGGCCGGGGCCCGGATGCCCCTGGGCGGCCACGTCGGGGCGCTGGATGATCGCGCGTTTGCCGCGGCCCGCAGCGCCGGCATGACCTGGATTAAATATCAGGTGCGCTACCGCAGCGGCGACAGCATCGACATCCCGCGCGATGTCATCGGCCGCATTCGTAACGCCGGTTTCCGGTCGCTGCTGGGCATCGTGGGCGACCCGGCCGAACTGGCCGCGCAGGGCGAGGCTTATTATGCCGCCTTCGCCGCTTACCTGGGGCAGGTGGCCGCCCTGGGGCCGGATGCCATCGAAGTGTGGAATGAGCCGAACCTGGATCGGGAATGGCCCACCGGGCAAATTGACCCGCGCCGCTATGCCGACCTGCTGCGCCCGGCCTACCAGGCCATCAAAGCGGCCAACCCGGCCGTGCTGGTCATCACCGGGGCGCTGGCCCCCACCGGGGCCGAAGGCGCGTTTGGCCTGGCGCGGGTGTGGAACGATGATCGCTACTACAACGTGATGACCACCACCGATATTGGGCAGCACGCCGATTGCATCGGGGTGCATTACAATGAGGGCATCGTCCCGCCGGAAGCCACCGGCGGCGACCCGCGCGATAATTACCCCACGCGCTACCTGCCCGCCATGCTGGATCGCGTTCACCGGGCCCTGGGCAGCCTGAACCTGCCGCTGTGCATGACGGAACTGGGCTACCTGACGGCCGAAGGCTACCCGCCGCTGCCGGGCGGCTTTGCCTGGGCGCAAAATGTGACGCTGGCGCAGCAGGCGGACTGGCTGCGCGGCGCGGCCCGCGTGCTGGAAAATTATGGCCCCCGGCCGGTGCTGTTGATGATCGTGTGGAATGTGGATTTCACCCGCTACGATACTGACCCGATGGCCGGCTATGCCATCCTGCGGCCGGATGGCACCTGCCCGGCCTGCGCCGCCCTGGCCGCCCGCTGACGCGGCGCGGCCCCTGCTGCCTGTCCCTGGCTGAACATGCTACCCGTATAAGGATCAAACGCGCTCATGAACAATCGTTTTATCGCCATCGCCGGCAACATTGGCGCGGGCAAAAGCACCCTCACCGCCCTGCTGTCCGCCCATTTTGGCTGGCAGCCCTTTTACGAAGCCAGCGCCGAAAACCCCTACCTGGCCGACTTTTACGCCGATATGCCGCGCTGGAGCTTCCACTCGCAGATGTTCTTTCTGGGGCGGCGGCTGGAACATCACCGGCAACTGGTGGATCACCCCGGCAGCGTGATTCAGGATCGCACGGTGTACGAAGATGCCGAAATTTTTGCCCGCAATTTGTACGACCAGGGCAGCATGTCCCCGCGTGATTATGAAACCTATCGCAGCCTGTACCGGGCGATTAACGCCTTTTTGCCGCCGCCGCACCTGCTCATCTATTTGCAAAGCAGCGTGGCCACCCTCCAGTCCCGCATTCACCGGCGCGGCCGTGAGTATGAGCGTGAGATTGACCCGGCTTACCTGGCCCGCCTTAATCATCTGTACACCCTGTGGATCGAAGACTGGACGGCCTGCCCGGTGCTGTGCCTGAACATGGACGCGCTGGATTTTCAGCACGATGCCGCCCATTTTGCCGGCATCGTCCGCCAGGTGGAAGCGCGGCTGCTGCCCGCCTGACCCCCGCCCCGGCCCGCGGTGGCGGGCCCGGTTGCCCCCTCTGGTGAAAAAATTCCTTAATGTGGGATGAGCATGGACAGCCTGGCGCTTCGTGCTATAATCACAATAAATCCATCAGATTGATTGTATTCATCTAACGAATCCCATGGTTATGCATACCGCCCGGTCGGTGTTAACCGCCAGTTCCGATCTACTCCAGTACATCATCGAGCGCAACCTTCAGCCCGGCGATACGCTGCCCTCCATCCAGGAACTGGCTTCGGACGCACACCTGGCGGCCAGCACGGGCAAAGTGCGCGAAGACCTGGCCGTGCTGCGGGCGATGGGCGTGGTGGAGGTGCGTTCTAAAACCGGCACCCGCCTGAAGGAATTTGCCTTCACCCCGGCGGTGCGCCTGGCGCTGTTTTTTGCCCTGGCGCGCGATCCTGATAGTTTTGAAGCCTTCAGCGCCCTGCGGACGCATGTGGAAGTCGCCTTCTGGGATGAAGCCTGCGCCACCCTGACGGCCGCCAGCCTGCACACCATGCGCCGCTGCCTGGAAGCGGCCCGGCAAAAACTGAGCGCCCATCCCATCCGCATCCCCGCGCGGGAACACCGCGAATTTCACCTCACCGTCTTTGAGCATCTCAGCAATCCCTTCGTCACCGGGCTGCTGGAAGCCTACTGGGATGCCTACGACGCGGTTGAAATTCATCGCTATGCCGATTACAGCTATCACCAGACGGTGTGGGATTATCATGAGCGCATCCTGGAGGCGCTGAGCGCCGGCGATATTGCCGGGGCCAAACAGGCCTTCATCGCCCACACCCGCCTGCTGCATCATCATCTGCACCGGTCTTCGGAGGAGGAAGGCAGCCCCTGAATCGTTTTTTTTGCCCATGAGCCACCTTTGTTTTCCTTACCCTGCCCGCATCACGAAAGGAGAGGGGCCGCCGCGCCCCGCCAACAGCATGGTTCTCTCGGCACCGCTGGAACTTCAGTCGGCCCACCAGACCGGCCGCGTCGTGAACGACTTTGCCTTTGTCGTCGCCACGCAGAACGGCTCTGGCAGCCAGACCTCGAACAATGTCCTGGTCAAAACCCTGTTTGATATGGGGATTCCGGTGAACGGTAAAAACCTGTTCCCCTCCAACATCAAGGGGCTGCCCACCTGGTACACCATCCGCGCCAGCAAAGACGGCTACACCGCCCGCCGCGCCACCACCGAAATCGTCGTCGCCTATAACCTGGATACCGCCAATGAAGATATCCAGAATTTGCCCGCCGGCGGGGTGTGCATCATCCCCCGTGAGCTGGCCGGCAAGGTGAATCGCAGCCGCACCGACATCACCTGGTATGAAGTGGATGTGAAGGGCATCATGGCCCGCGCCACCGACATCCACCCGGATTTTAAAAAGCGGGTGGAGAATATGACCTACGTCGGCGTGATGGCCTGCCTGTATGACCTGCCGCTGGACATGATTTACACCGCGCTGCTGGAGAACTTCGGCGGCAAAGAAAAGCCGGCGAAGATGAATTTCAGCGTCATCCAGCTTGCCTTTGACTGGGCGCGGGAAACGCTGGTCAAAAACGATCCCTTCTACTTCGAAAAGATGGACGGCACCGCCGGCAAAATCCTCATCACCGGCAACGAAGCCGGGGCCCTGGGGGCCATTTTCGGCGGCGTGCATGTGGTGGCCTGGTATCCCATCACCCCCTCCACCAGCCTGGTGGATGGCGTGATGAACTTCCGCCATTTACGCAAAGACCCGGAGACGGGCGGCGAAACGCTGGCCATCATCCAGGCAGAGGATGAACTCTCGGCCGCCGGGATGCTGGTGGGGGCCGGTTTCGCCGGGGCGCGGGCGCTCACGGCCACCAGCGGCCCCGGCATCAGCCTGATGGCCGAATTTATGGGGCTGGCCTACTATGCCGAAATTCCCTGCGTGGTGTGGGACATCACCCGCATGGGCCCCAGCACCGGCCTGCCCACCCGCACCAGCCAGGGCGATCTGCTGTTTGCCCATTTCCTGGGGCATGGCGACACGCGCCAGGTGTGCCTGCTGCCGGCCAGCCCGGAAGAAGCCTTTGAATTTGGCTGGCGGGCCTTCGACATTGCCGACCAGATGCAAACGCCGGTCTTCGTCCTCAGTGACCTGGACCTGGGCATGAACAACTGGATGGCCGAGCCGTTCCAGTATCCCGATGAACCGATCCAGCGCGGTAAAGTGCTGGATGCCGCCCGACTTCAGGCCTTCATCGACGCGCATGGCAAATGGGGCCGCTACCTGGATGTGGATGGCGATGGCGTGGGCTACCGCACCCTGCCCGGCACCAATCACCCCATGGCCGCTTATTTTGCCCGCGGCACCGGCCACGATGCCATGGCCACCTACAGCGAACGCAGCGACGACTGGGTGAAGAATATGGCCCGCCTGCGCCACAAGCTGGAGACCGCCCGCGGGCTGCTGGCCGAGAAAGTGCCCCCGGTGATCGACCTGGACCCGACGAAGACCATCGGCATCATCACCTTTGGCACCAATGAACCGGCCATCGCCGAAGCCCGCGATGTGCTGGCCCGCCAGGGCATCGCCACCAATTACCTGCGCGTGCGGGCGCTGCCGCTGGCCGCCGCCGTGAC
>JALOOI010000359.1 GCA_025454495.1 Anaerolineae bacterium | reverse complement strand
GCCGCCCCATCGTCGATGGATTCGCGCACTTCGGCGGAGCCAGCCAGCAGGTCAAACGGGTAGCGCTCGCCGGCCGGGGTGGCGCGGGGCGGCTGCCAGGCGAAGTCCTCCGGGTACAGGTTGCGAATTTCGCGGATGACCAGCAGCCAGGTGTGCAGCGGGTGGAAGGCTTCTTCATCCACGATGTGCGCCTGCACCCCCTGGCAATCCTGGCCGGCATATTGGCCCGCCAGCGGCCGGAAATAATGCGGCCGAAACCGCACCCCCGCCAGGCGTTTCTTGTTCAGATGATCGGCCAGCGTCACGGCCTCCAGCCAGGGGGCCCCGACGATTTCAAAGGGCAGGGCGGTACCGCGGCCTTCGGATAAATTGGTGCCTTCCAGCAGGCAGGCCCCCGGATAATGCAGCACGGTGCTAAAGCGCGGCATGGCCGGCGAGGTCATCACCCACGGCAGATCCGTCTGCGACCAGCGCCACGCCCGCTGCCAGCCTTCGCAGCGCACCACGTGCAGCGTGGCCGGGGTCAGCGTCCAGCGGGTGTTGATGAGCGTGGCCATTTCGCCCATCGTCAGCCCGTGGGCCACCGGCACATTGTAGCGGCCGACGAAGGATTCCATCTCCGGGTACACCGGCAGGCCATAAATACGGTCGCCCAGGGGGTTGGGGCGATCCAGAATGACGACTTCCACGCCGTGCTGGCCGGCGGCTTCCAGCACATGGGACATCGTCCACAGGAAGGTATAATACCGCGCCCCCACATCCTGAAGATCAATGACGATGGTATCCACCGTAGCCAGCATGGCCGGGGTGGGGCGCAGGGTGTCGCCGTACAGGCTGTAGACGGGCAGGCCGGTACGCGCGTCGGTGCCGGTGGCGATGGCCGCGCCGTCGGCCGCGGTGCCCATAAAACCGTGTTCGGGCGCGAAGAAGGCGGCCAGCTTTACGCCCCGCGCGGCGCTAAAAATGCGGTACGTGCTGTTAAACTGGCGATCCACCGCCGCCGGATGGGTGAGCAGGCCCACGCGCCGATCTTTGAGCAGGGGCGAGCCTTCCACACGCAGCGCGTCAATACCGGGGTAAACAGTCATCATGCGGTTTCATCCATCGTCGTGGTCGTGGTTGGGGTTGTGTTCAGGGATACGGGCAGCCGGCCGGAGGGCACAAAGTCGCCCAGGAGGGCCTGCACGGCTGCCTGGAGGGAGGGGGTGCTGCCGCCGCAGGTACACAGCATGGCCGCGGCTGCGGGCAGCACCAGCACATCATAGGGATTCCGCAGGCACAGCAGGATGGTGCGCTGCGCCGCCGCCAGAATGCGCCGGGCGGTGGCCAGTTGTTCCGGGATGAGGTGGGCGCTGCGCGTGACCAGCACCGTGACCGGGGCCGCGGCCGCCAGCGCCAGCGCCTGCTCCAGCGCGGCGGGGTCGGTATTGACGGCCCGCAGCGCCACCGTCTGCACCTCCGGCACGCGAAATTTAAGCTGCTGCGCGAAGCCGGTGAGGCCGCCGGTTTCAAAAATGCCGCTGTCCAGGTAGGAGGCAAATTCAATCACCACCGCGGCGGGGGCGGTGGCGGCCGTCAGCGGGAACAGGCCCGGCGCGGCTTTGACCAGCGTCACACCGGCGCGGGCGGCCTCCAGCGCAAACGCCAGATGCTCCGGCCGGCGCACCTGGTGCAGGTCGGGCGGGGTGGTGATGGCATACTGCGCCTTCAGCCGGGCGATGCGCGTGAGGGCCGCTTCCAGCAGCGCCGGCGGCAGGCGGCCCGACCGGGCGGCGGCCAGCAGCCCGGCATAAGCGGCTTCCTGGGCGGCGCGGGTGTGCGAAAACAGGATGAGATCGATGCTGGCCAGCGCGGCCAGCACGGCCGCTTCGTCCGGCGGGTAATGCTGCGTGATGGCGTTCATCTCCATGCAATCGGTCGTCACCACGCCCTCATACCCCAGGTGGCCGCGCAGCAGGCGGGGCACCACCACCGGCGATACCGTGGTGGCGTGGTCGGCATCCAGCGCGGTATACAGGGTATGCGTGACCATGATGCTGGCCGCGCCGGCCGCAATGACCGCGCGATACGGCTCCAGATCCTCCTCAAGCAGGCGCTCCAGGGGCGTATCCAGCGCCGGCAGCGCCTCATGGGTGTCCACCGGCGTATCGCCCAGTCCGGGAAAATGCTTGGGGGAAGCGGCCACGCCGCCCGACTGCAAGCCGCGCACCTGCGCCGCCGCTATCTGCGCCACCCGGTGCTTATCCGACCCCGGCGAGCGCGTGCCCACGGCCGGGTTGTGCATATTGTGGCTCAGGTCAACCACCGGCGCGTAATTCCAGTTGATGCCCAGGGCCCGCAGTTCCTGCGCCAGAATGTGGCTCATCTGCCCGGCCAGGGCCACGCCATCGCGGGCGGCGCTGAGGGCCATCGCGCCGGGGCTTTCGGTGAAGCCGTCGCGCAGGCGGGCCACTTCGCCCCCTTCCTGATCGATGCTGACCAGGATGGGCGACCGGGCCGCCTGATGGCAGCGCCACACCAGCCGCGCCACCTGGGCCGGGGACTGCACATTGCGGGCGAACAGGATCACCCCGCCGATGCGCCCCTGCGCCAGCCACTCCAGGATGTAATCCGGGGGTTCCAGCCCGTCAAAGCCCGCCAGCAGCAGTTGGCCTATTTTCTCTTCCAGCGTCATCATGCCTGTTCATCCCTGTGCGGTGCCGCGCCCGGTTCTGCTGCTGATTGTACCAGAGAATGCGGCCGATGGGCCCTCACCCTGT
>JALOOI010000155.1 GCA_025454495.1 Anaerolineae bacterium | reverse complement strand
CCGCCTGCCGGTGAACGACACTGACGCGCTCACGCTGGCCGACATCACCCTGCTGGCCGGGGCAGGTTCATGACAGCGCGGCATTATGTGCTGCCGGTGGTCTTCGCCCTGCTCACCGCCGGCGCACTGGCCACCGTCTGGCCGCGCCGGCACCCCCATCGTTAGAATTCCGCTGCCTGATCGTCTGTGGAACGGATGCAGGTCGTAAATTCTTACAAAAACCAGCCGCCGCCTGCCCGCCGCCGGGCAAAATCGTGATATAACAACGATAGCAATCTTTTGATGTTCTAAAAATTTCCAGAGGTAAACATCATGAAACGGCATGTCTTGCGCCATGCAGGCTGGGCCCTCCTGTTGATCCTCATCATACCGGCGCTGGCGCAGGGTGGCACCTGCCCGGCGCTGGTGGAAGAAGCGCTCAGCGCCATCGGTGATCGCTGCGAAGGGCTGGAGCGCAACGCAGCCTGCTACGGTTATGACCGGGTGGACAGCATTTTTGCCACGCCGCAGCCCGCCGGCTTCTTCAGCCAGCCGGCCGACCGGGCCGGGCTGCTGGAACTGACCACCGTACAAACCGCCCCGCTGGATACCGCGGCCGGGACGTTTGGCGTGGCGGTGCTGAACGCCCAGGCCAATGTGCCCGGTTCGCTGCCCGGCCAGGGGGTGATCTTTCTGGTCATGGGTGATGCCACGCTGACCAATGAAGTCGCGCCGGAAAATGCCTTTCAGCCGGCCGCGGCCGTCGCTGTAACCACCGCAGCCGCGACCACGCTCTACAGCCTGCCGTCCGCTGCGGCCAGCGTGCGGACCAGCGTGCCGGCCGCCACCACGCTGGACACCGATGGCGTGGATGTGACGGGAGCCTGGCTGCGCGTCCTGTACGAGGGCGGCATTGCCTGGGCGGCCCGCACCGCCTTCGCCACCGTCCCGGACGGGCTGCCCGTGCTGAGCGCGGCGGCCAGAACGCCCATGCAGGCCTTCTATTTCAACACCGGCATCGGCGCACCTGCCTGCAACGAAGCTGATGCCGCTATCGCCATCCAGAGTCCCGAAGGCATCACGGTCGACCTCACCGTGAACGGCATGGATATTCAGGTTGGCTCGCTGGTGACGCTGACGCGCAACACCCTCACCGTGCATCGCGGCCAGGTGGTGACATCCTTCGGGCAGACGGTGGCCGCCAACCAGACGCTGGTGCTGCCGCTGGATGAGGCGGGCAATTTTGCCGGCAGCGGCGACCTGCGCGACATCACCGAAGATGAATTTGAGCGCGGCGAGCAGGTGCAGGACGGCCTGAATAACGTGGCGGACAGCAACAACTGGCCGGAACGCACCGTCACCCCGCGCGAAGAAGACCCGGAACCCGCCACCGGCGACATCACCTACATCGTTCAGCCGGGCGATACGCTGTTTAGCATTGGCCGGCGTTTCGCCGCCAGCCTGCCGGAGATTGTGCGCGTCAACGGGCTGGTGGAGCCGTTTATCCTGCGGGTGGGGCAAACGCTCATCATCCCCGGCGCGGGCAGCGGCTTTGTGGGGCTGCCAGAACGCCCCGGCCCGAACCCCGCCCGGCCCACGCCCACGCCCACCCCGGGCCCGCAGTCCGGGCCCACCACGCTGGATTGCACCGGCTTTCAGCGCCTGGGCGGTGGGGATACGCCCATCTCCACCTTCCGCTGGACGCTGGTGGCCGGGGCCGACCAGTACAAGCTGAATTTTTACGGCGTACAGGGCAATTTCGTCACCTCGCTGCTGTATGCCAGCGGTGTGAGCAGCGCGGATGTGAATATGGGCGATATTGGCACCGGCGGCGCGTTCCAGTGGGAGGTGGAAGCCCTGCTGCGCGGCCAGTCCGGCTGCAATACCGGGCGCTCTGACCTCATCCGCAAGCCAGAAGCGACCGCGCTGCCGCCGCAGCCCACGCCGGAGGGCACGCAGCAGGTCAACAATTTTAGCGCCAGCAGCTTTTGCGTCACCGCCGGGGTGGCCAGCGTAAGCTGGAACAACCTGCCGGCGGGCGAAACCGTGTTCATCTTCGGCGATGCGCCGGGGCTGTTCCCGGATTATAACGGCAGCTTCACCACCGCCACCGGCACCCAGATCGTGAATCCGGGCAGCGGGCTGGTGGGGGTGAATGTGACCACCACCCTGGGCGATAACCTGTCCTTCCCTGGCTGCTAACGCGCTGCGTCCTCGGCCAGCAGGGCGCTGAGGTAGCCAGGGTTGGCCACCGCCAGTTGTTCCACGGTGGTCGCTTTTAAATGGTCGAACAGGGCGCGGCGGTGGTCATGCTGGCCGGCGCGGATGGCGGCACACAGCGCCACATTCCGCCCGGCCAGCGCCGCGGTCAGCGCATCAGCGGCGGCCGGGGCCGGCTGTGCCCCGGTCAATGCATCCAGCCGGGCCCATTCGGCCCGGTAATGCGCCTCCCGCTGCTGCCATTCGCGCTCCACGATCTTCAGCACACTCACCGCCACCAGCGTCTGAAAATACAGCTTATGGTGCAGGGCTTTCGTCACCGGGACGAGCGTTTCCTGCACAAAAACGCGGGCCGCCGTCAGCGCCGGCGCGGCGGCCGGGTCATCCTGCGTCAGGCGGCTTAGCCCGGCGCTGACCTCCTCCAGTGCGGCGATGAGGTCGGGCGGGGTGCCGGCGGCGGTCAGGGCGGGCAGCGCCTGCTGTGCCAGGTGCAGCCGGGCCGCGGCGATCAATTCCAGGGCCGAGGGGCGATCATACATGGTTATGGTTAGCCTCCGGTCTCACGCGGGGAAGGCGGGCAGCCGGGCGCGGCCACGGCTCCCCGCGGGCGCGGGCCAATGGTGAAGGTATCGCCATGGCAGCGCACGGTAAACGGCGGCGTGCGCTGGCCGCCGGGTGGCACCCCCTGCCACACCGCGCTGAGCGTGGTCAGCACCTGGCGGCTTTCCCCGCCGGCCAGCCGGAATTGTTCCCGTTCCGTACACTGAGCATCCACCAGCAGCACCCCCACTTCCTGCGGCAGCGTGTTCTGGATGGTCAGGTTCACCACCGTCGTATCGGTGCCGCTGCACACCGCCGCGCTGCCGGCGGCCGGGGTGGCGCTGCCGGCGGCCGGGGTGGCCGTTGCGGCCGGGTTCAACAGGCGTGCCAGAGCATCGCGGCCGACGGTGGCCGCCAGCATTCCCGCCAGCAGCAGGCCGATGCCGGCCAGCACCAGCAGCGCCGGGGGCGGGCGGCGCGGGGCAGGGGGCGGGGGCTGGTAGGGCCGTGTGCCATTGCGCGAGCCTGGCCCTGACCCCAACCCGGGCCGGCGGGAGGGGCGCGGCGGCAGCGGGGGCGTGGTGGGCGACAGCGGCACGGCATCATCGTCTTCATCGTCAACGGGGCGCAGGGCCTGCATTCGTACCGGCAGATCGGGCGCGGCGGCCGCGGCCTCATCCAGCGCCGCGGCGAAATCCAGCGCATCGTGATAACGAATGTCCGGGTCTTTGGCGATGGCCCGCATCAGCACCGGGTCCAGCGCGGCCGGCAGCGCCGGGTTGTGCCGGCTCGGCACCGGCACCGGCGCGGTGATGTGCTGGAGCATGATGCTGGCGGCATCGGTACCGCTGTAGGGGTAGCGGCCCGTCACCAGCAGATAGGCCAGAATGCCCAGGGCATAAATATCCGCCCGATGATCGACCTGATACTGCTGCGGCTGGATTTGCTCCGGCGACATGTAGTAGGGCGTGCCGAGCAGGCTGCCGGTGGCGGTGAGGGTGGTTTCGTGCAGCGCCCGGCCCAGGCCAAAATCCGCCAGGGCCACCTGGCCGCTGTCGTACAGCAGCACATTATCCGGCTTCAGGTCGCGGTGGATGATGTTCAGGCGGTGGGCATAATGCAGCGCTTCGGCAAGCTGGCGCACAATGGCCACCGCTTCCCCCAGGGTCAGCGCGTCCACATCCGCCAGGTAAGCGCTGAGGGTGCCACCGGGCAAATACTGCATCACCAGGCAGGGCGTATCGCCGGCATAGAAAAAATCCAGCACGCGCACAATATGCGGGTGGTCAAGCTGGCTGATGAGGCGGGCTTCGCGCTCAAAGCGTTTCACCGCCGCCGGGTTGGCCGCCATCTGCTCCGGCAGGGCCTTGATGGCCACCGGCTGGCCCAGTTTGTTGCGGCCCAGGTACACCAGCGACATCGCGCCGCTGCCCAGAGTTCGTTCTACGGTGTATGCGCCGGCCTGTGTGCCTGGCTTTAGCCCCATGGCTGCCTCCGTGAGCATCTCGCCTGGTATGATTATGCCTTAAAAAGACGCGCCGTGCTGTGAGCGGCGGTCGGCGGCCGCCAGGCGGGCATACAGCGCCTCGTACTGCGCGGCCACGCCCGACCAGCTATAGCGCGTTTCGATGAGGCGGCGGCCCGCTTCTGCCAGGCGCTGGCGCAGCGGGGCATCTTGCAGCAGGCGTACCACTTCGCCGGCCAGGGCGGCCACCGGCGCGATGAGGGCGCTGTGACCATGTTCAACGGCGATGCCATCCACGCTCAGCGGCGTGGCCACCACCGGCAGGCGCATGGCCAGCGCTTCCAGCACCTTGTTCTTCAGGCCCGCGCCCGTCCGCAGCGCACATACGAACACCGTCGCGCCGGCATACCAGGGGCGCACATCCGGCACGCGCCCGGTGACGGTGACGGCAGCACTCTGGAGCGCCAGCACGGACGGCGGCGGGGCGTGGCCCACCAGCAGCAGCCGCGCCTGCGGCAAATGGCGCTGCACCTGCGGCAGAATCTCCGTAGCCAGCAGATGGGCGCAGTCCACATTGGGCGCATATTCATAATTGCCCACGAACAGCAGCGTCGGCGCGTCACGGTCAGGGTCACGGTCAGGGTCAGGGTCAGGCGGGACGGCTTCCCCGCTGAAATACTCCAGGTCGATGCCGTTGGGGATGATCGTCACCGGCAGGCCGGGTGCCAGGCGCTGGAGCGCGGCGGCATCGGGCTGTGCCAGCACCACCGTTTGCGCGTAAGGGGCGAACATCCAGCGCTCATACTGCTGCGCCACCTGCCAGTTCAGCCAGGGGCGCAGCCCGCCGGTGCGGGCCACCTGCCGTTGCAGATACAGGCTGTAGGATTCGTAGGGAGTGATGAGGGCCGGCTGGCCGCGCAGGGCATGATACAGCTCATACACCTGCACCCCGCCGAACAGATGCAGCACCTCGTACTGCTGCCGGTCAAGCTGCTGCTGCACCGCCTGCCACATCGCCGGCGACCAGGCCGCGGCCGCCTGGCGCGGCCAGCGGGCCGGCGGCCACAGCAGCCGCCGCAGATAATCCCCGGTGCGGCGGGCCGGCTCTGGCAGCAGCGTCACCTGGCGGAAGAAGGATGCATACTGCGGCACGTCGGCGGCATCGTCCGGCTGCTGCGTGTAGGCCAGCAAATCCAGCGTGTGGCCGCGCTGCGCCAGTTGGCGGGCCAAATGCCACACAATGAGCCGGTCGCCCAGGTGCAGCGGGTAGGGCGGGCAGCGCGAGATGAGCAGCACGCGCCGCGGCGAAAGAGCAGTCACCGAACACATTTCCTGTTGCACATTAAGCTACATTTTGTCATACAATCATAAGAGTATCTTTTATTTTTGAATACGGCGAAAGGTCAAACCCATCATGTCACGGCTGCAACGCCTGCTGCTCGTGCTGCTGTTCGGCAGCCTCACCCTGCTGCCGGCACAGGCCCAGTTGAGCTTTACCTGCGATAATTTAAGTGTGGATAATGCCGTCGAAGTGACGCTCGTCCAGTTACGCGCCGGCAATACCTACACCGCCACCGTCATCGGCCTGGGCGACTTTGACCCGGTGGTGATCGCGCTCAACGATCAGGGGCGCGGGGTGTGCGCCGATGACAGCCCGGAGATCGAAGGCTATGTGCTGGATTTGCCCACCACCGGCGAAATCTACGCCAGCAACCGGGCGGCGCAGCTCACCTTTAGCCAGGACAGCGGCTTCGCCCTGAGCAATGTGCGGCTGATGGTGGGCAGCGCCAGCGGCCAGACGGGCGAATTTGTGTTGATCGTGGATGGGCTGGCCGTCACCGGCGGCGATGGCGCGGGCGATATGTTCGCCGTGCGGATGCAGCCCAACAATGCCGGGTCGGGCGCGGTGCTGAATGCCTATATGTTCGCCCGCGTGGCCGTGCTGGATCCGTTCCTGTACGTGTCCGATGGCAATGGCGGCATCGCCCAGGATGGCGAGGGCAAAGATGCGCCGTTCTTCTCCTGCGATGATGCCGGGACGAATAGCTGTTATGGCAGTTCCTTCGCCCTGGGCAGCAATTACCTGCCCCGCGTGGATGGCAGCCTCATCGGCGGGCAGGCCACCAATGCCATGCTATCGCTGCCGGTGTTCAATATTGACGTGAACGCGCTCGGCGACGAAAGCTTCATCACCTTCGGCTTCATCAGCTTTCAGGGTGGCAGCGCGGGCGATTATCTGGCCGCCTTCCATATGAGCCTGGGCAGCGGCGACGGCGGTTCGGCAGCGGTGGAGGAAGATGGGCCGCCCGAAGCGCTGGAAGAAGATGGGCCGGAGGAGTTCACCGAAGACACCACCGGGAATGTCGGCGGCGGGGGCATTCCTTTTACCTGTGCGGGCAACAACATTGAAAATGGCGCGGAGATCACCATTGTGCAGGCGCGGGCCGGCGCAACCTACACCGCCACCGTCATCGGCCTGGGCGACTTTGACCCGGTGATCGCCGTCCTCAATGACCAGAATCGGGGCACCTGCACCGACGACAACCCGGAGGTGGAAGGCTACACGCTGGATTTGCCCACCACCGGCGCAGTGTACGCCGGCAGCCGGTCGGCGCAGCTCAGTTTTAGCCAGGACAGCGGCTTTGATTTTAGCAATTTGCGCCTGCTGATCGGCAGCGCAAACGGCGGCACCGGCGACTTTGTGTTGATTCTGGATGGCATGGCCGTCACCGGCGGCGATGGCCTGGGCGATACCTTCCGGCTGCGGGTGCTGCCCAACAACACCACGGCCGATTCGCAGATGGTGGCCTACATGTTCGGCGTGGTGCCGGTGCTGGACCCGCTGATTTACGCGATTAATGCGGATGGCGAGCCGTTACAGGATGGCGAAGGCAAGGACGCGCCCTACCTGGCCTGCGATGACGGGGGCACGCAGAACTGCTACAGCCCCTCCTTCGCCCTGGGCAGCAGCTACGTCACCCGTGCCGGCGCGCGTGTGCTGGAAGGCCGGGCCTATGCGGCCATGCTGGCGCTGCCGGTGGCCCGCTTCGGCGGGCTGGATTTTTCGCAGACGTGGTTTTACACCGTGGCCATGACCAGTTCCGGCGGGAACAGCGTGGGCGATTACGTCGCGGCCTTCCACATGTCCATTCGCTGAGGCTGGCACGAAAAAGCGGGGCAGGTAGGGTATGCTGCCCCGCCGTTGAGGTCACAAATAATCGCGCAGGGCGTGCGCCAGACGCGGGTGCCGCAGGCGGCGCAGCGCCTCTTTTTCAAGCTGGCGAATGCGCTCGCGGCTGAGGCCAAATTTATTGGCGATCTCCTCCAGCGTGTGCGGTTCGCCGCCCCCCAGGCCAAAACGCAGCCGCAGGATGTGGCTTTGCCGGGGGGTCAGTTCGCTTAACACTTCTTCGATGGTTTCTTCCAGTAAATGCTGAGTGGCGGATTCTACGGGGCTGGGGGTTTCCTGGTCTTCGATAAAATCACCAAATTCGCTGTCGCCATCATCCCCCACCGGCCGTTCCAGGGCGATGGCGTGCTGGCTGGCATCCATCATGCTGCGCACCGTGTCGGCGGGTAAATCCATCTCCCCGGCGATCTCTTCGGCAGCCGGGCGGCGGCCCAGGGATTGTTCCAGGTTCTGGGCGATGCGGTACATCTGGCGGATACGTTCGGTCATGTGCAGGGGGATGCGGATGGTGCGGGTTTTTTGCGCCAGCGCGCGGGTGATGGCCTGGCGGATCCACCAGGTGGCGTAGGTGCTAAAGCGGTTGCCGCGGCGATAATCGTATTTGTCCACCGCCCGCATCAGCCCCACATTGCCTTCCTGGATCAAATCCGGGAAGGGCAGGCCCTGGCTCATGTAGCGTTTGGCGATGCTGACGACCAGGCGGGTATTGGCGCGGCCCAGGTGTTCGCGGGCGAGCTGGCCATCCATGATGAGGCGTTCCAACTGGCGCAGCCAGCGCTCGCCACGGGCGCGGGCATCCGGCCGGCGCAGGCGTTCGGTGGCTTTTTTGCCCCGTTCAATGCGCCGCGCCAGGTCGATCTCTTCCGGGGCGCTCAGCAGCGGCTCCTGGGCCATCTGCCGAAAGTACAGCCCCACCGGGTCATCGGAGGAAATGCCGCTGATGTCGCCAATTTCCGGGTCATGCAGCAGTTCAAAACTGTCATAATCAGGCTCCAGGTCTTCCTGGAGGGTGTGCAGGGAGTCCTGCCCCTCCTTCTGGATTTCGATGCCCATAGCATCCAGCTCATCAAGCAGGCTGTCGAGGGAGGCAATATCATCGCCTTCTTCATCTTCAAGGAGTTCGATCACGTCGTCGAAGGTGATATAGCCGCGCTGGTCGGCTCGATTAATGAGTTCCTGAATCACGTTATTTACCCCTGGCTGTGCAAGCAATTTAAAACAGCGTGGATAAAGCGTCTCTGGTATAAAAACCGCCTGACCGATGAAAGTTGCGAATACGCCGGCAACCCCCCGCTATATTCATCATATTCAGGTTTGTGAAATCCACAAGCAGGTCGTTTATCACGTTGTTGGTCACAACCGGCGCGTCAAATTGTAATTTAAGCTAATTTATTCTAGCACAACTGTTAAGAAGCTGTAAATGAGCACCCGAAAAGCAAAAAGAGCTTGCAAACGGGTTAAAGCCGCGGTGATGAGTGGCAGATGAAGCCGGTGGAGCCGCCTTTTTGTTAGAAAATGCTGCGTTCATGTTAGAAAGCGGTTCGTTTTTAGCCCCGGTAAATTGCACATCGGCGGCACTTTCCAGTATGATTATTGTGCTGACGAGTCTTAAGCCAAAGGACAGGGGATGTCTACCCGACGCTTTACGGATGATCTGCCGGAAAACAATCGCCGTCCCGACCCGGTGGGGCCGGCGATTTCATCGCTGCGCCAGCCGCCCGCCCGCCCGGCCGCCCCCCGCCCGCCGACCGAGCCGACCCGCCCGGCGGCCGCCCGTCCGGCGGAAGACACGCCCCGGCAGCCCCGCGGGGAACAGCCGCCCCCGCCCACCGAGTCGCGCCGGCCGGGGCACCTGCCGCGCACCCTGACGCAGGTGATGAATGAGGCGGACGAAAAAGTGATGCAGGGCGACCTGGTGGATTTCGTCCCGCTGCCCACCGGTTTCGACCCGCTGGATGGCATGATCGGCGGCGGCCTGCGTAAAACGGAACTGACGCTGCTGGGCGGCGCACAGGGCATCGGCAAGACCATTGCCACGCTGCAAATGGCCCGCAATGTGGCCCTGCGCCCGGATCAATATGCTTTTTATCTCTCCTATGAGCACAGCGAAGCCCACCTGATGCACCGGCTGCTGTGCCTGGAGAGCATTAACCCGCCGGAGATGGAACTGGAAGATGGCCTTAAACTGCGCGATATGTACAACATCATCGTGGCGCAGCGGGCCAAAAAGTTCATGGGGCGGCAGGGCGGCGCGGGGTCGCTGCAATCCATCCTGCGCGAACACCCCAAAACGGCCCAGGCGCTGGCCCGGCTGCTGCGCTATTCTGACCGGCTGATTACGCTGAAGGCCAGCCCGGCCGTGACCAACCTGCGCTCCATCAAAGAGATGACCGCCCGCCTGGCCGATGCCACCGGGGGCAATGTCACCGTGTTCATTGATTATCTGCAAAAAGTGGCCGTGCACCCGGAACGCCCGCGGGATGAAAATGACAAAGTGACCATCATCGTGGAGGGGCTGAAGGACATCGCCATGACGCTGGATGTGCCGGTGTTCTCCATCGTGGCGGCCGACCGCGAAGGCTTAAAGAGCAAGCGCATTCACCTGTATCACCTGCGCGGCAGCAGCGCGCTGGATTATGAATCGGACATTGCCATCATCCTCAACAACAAATATCAAATTCTGGCCAAAGACCACGTGGCCTTCAACCCGTACAATGCCAAGCAGTATCGTAACTGGGTGGTGTGGACGATTGAGAAAAACCGCGCGGGGCGGGCCATGAACGACATGGAATTTGAATTGCAGGCGCAGCACTTCGCCTTTAACCCGCGCGGGCAAAAAGTGCAGCAGCAGCTCATCGACGATAAGATCATCGAGAGTTAGCCGGCACAGGGCGACGACAGCAAAAAAAACGGGCGTGCAGCCCGTTTTTTGCGTTTTAGCGCGTTAAAGATCACTTGCCGTAGATAAAATACACCCGCAAATGCAGCCGCCCGGTCTTCAGAATGTCGCCGTCGCGCAGTT
>JALOOI010000358.1 GCA_025454495.1 Anaerolineae bacterium | reverse complement strand
TGGAGGCGGAGGTAGAAGCCGCCCCGGTAGCCGCCGCCGAAGATTTTGAAACGGCGCTGCAACCCCTCAGTGATCCGGCCAATGTGCCGCCGGATATTACCATCGTCGAAGAAACCAGCGGCATCTTCACCACCGAAGAAATCGCCGCGGCTGCGCCGGCCGCCGTCGCGGAAGATTATGCTGCGCTGCTGGCGGAGTACGGGCACCAGTACCGCGTGGGGCTGGATGTGCTCAACCAGAGCTGCAACAGCCAGTATTTCTTCACGCAGCTCAGCTACAGCGTGGACGCTTTTGAAAACGCCGCCGCCGCCACCGCTTACCTGGCCGATGCCCGCCTGACCGCGCTCACCACAGCCGAAGGCTACACCCTGGCCGAGGGTTCTGAAGCGCTGTACCTCCGCCAGGCGGCCGACTGCGCCGGGACGACGGTGGGCGAAGGCCGCGTGTATCTTCAGCGCGGGCGCTACGTGGCCACCGTCAGCGGCATTGTGTCGCCGGAAATTCTCACCAGCGTCCCCCAGGAAACGCTGCTGAGCGTGAATGTGGCCCAGTTGTTCGAGCAGTTCCTGGCCGCGCCGTACCGTTCCGAACTGCGCTAACGCGCCCTCCCGGGCCGGGGCGGCCGCTGATGCCCCCCGGCTCCTTTCACCTGCCCGCCTGTTACGGAGTGCTGTACCATGCCCGTCTTTTACGTCAACGGGGATTACGTCGCCGCGGAAGATGCCGCCCTCCCCATCACCGATCTGGCCATCCTGCGCGGTTACGGCGCGTTTGATTATTTACGCACGTATGGCGGCCGGCCCTTTCGCCTGCTGGCCAACATTGAACGCCTGCGGCGCTCCTGCCAGCACATTTATCTGGACTGCCCCTGGTCTGACCGGCAAATTTACAACATCGTCATGGAAACCGTGCGCCTGAACGCCTTCCCGGAAGCCAGCATTCGTATCCTGGTGACGGGTGGCAACAGCCCGGACAGCTTCACCCCCGGCAGCAATCCATCGCTGGTGGTGATGGTTACGCCGCTGCGCGACCAGCCAGCCGCCTGGTACCGCGACGGGGCCAAAGTGGTGACGATCCAGATGGATCGCATCGTGCCGGGGGCCAAGAGCATCAATTACATTCCGGCCATCATGGCCATGCACCACGCCCGCGCCGCCGGGGCCATGGAAGCGCTGTATGTGGATGCCGCCGGGCATGTGCTGGAAGGCACCACCACCAATCTGTTCATCGTGCAGGGGGGCACGCTCATCACCCCCGGCGAAACCATCCTGCCGGGCATCACCCGTAACGTCGTGCTGGAACTGGTGCAGGGCGTTTACCCGGCCACGATTCGCAGCGTGTCGCTGGAAGAACTCTACGCCGCTGATGAAGCCTTCATCACCGCCTCGAACAAGCAAATTGTGCCCGTCGTCACGGTGGATGCTGTCACCGTGGGCCGCGGCACCCCCGGCGACCACACCCGGCAGATCATGGCGCTGTTCCGCGCCGAAACGGAACGCACCGCCCGCGGCGAAGACTGGCAGCCGGCCCACCTCTAAGGTGCGGCGGCTGCGGCCGCACCAGTTTTGAACCCTGCGCCCGCCCTGTGCGTAGTAACCGGTAGAACCGGGAGGACGCACTTTGACGCATGACCATGACCTGGAACAGGCTCTGCTGCGGCGGGCGCAGGCGGGTGATACGCAGGCCTACACCGATTTGCACCTGCGGCTGGAACCGCTGATCCGGCGTTATGTGCGGCGGATGATCCAGCACCCGGAGACCGAGGATGACATCGTGCAGGATGTGTTCATCGCCTTTTACTGCCACCTGAGCCAGATCGAACCGGCCGACAGCCTGCGCCCGTACCTGTTCCGCATCGCCCGCAACCGCTGCTATGATGACCTGCGGCGTGTGGAACGCGGCCACGAAGCGCTGTCGCTGGATGAGGAGCCGGTGGAGATCACGGTTTCGTTCACCCGTGCCCACAGCCAGCCCCGCCCGGATGACCTGGCCCACTGGATGCTGCTGCATCTGGAAGTGCGCGAAGCCATCGACCGGCTGCCCGAAGTGCAGCGCCAGGTGCTGCTGCTGTTCAGCGAGGAAAACCTCTCCTATGCTGAAATGGCCGATCTGCTGGGCGTAAGCGCCGGCACGGTCAAATCGCGGTTGTTTTATGCCCGCAAGAATTTATGCGGGCTGCTGCGCCCGGCCACGCTGGCCGTGTTGCAGGAAGAATTTAGCCCTGCGCCGTCGCTGCCGCAGCCGGCCACCACCGTGGCCGCGCCCGCCTGAACACAGCGACACACCCTGTACCCTGAGGAGATGTTGACCATGAACGATGACCAGAAAGCCCCACCCGGCCCGCCCACCCCGCCCGGCAGCGGTGCAGCCCAGTCCGGCCGCCAGTCCTTCGGCTATGAGTTTACCACCTCATCCGGCGGGAATTTTGTGCCGCCGGTGCCGCCGGTGCCGCCCGTGCCGCCCGTACCACCCGTGCCGCCGCTCGGACAGGTGGAGTTTGGGCCGGACAGCCCCGCCGACTCGCCGGTGCGTAAACTGCGCGATGCCTTCGCCAGCCTGGAAAAAGCCGTCACCGTCGCGCTGATGACCGGGCAGTTCGCCGGCACGTCCGGCATGGTCGTGGGCAGCTACCAGCGCCTGTACCAGAAAGCCATCGCCCTGCTGCCCGATGATGAGGTCATCACCGGGGTCTTCCTGAACGAGATCGCCCCCGGCGGCAGCAGCGAAGCCGAAGAACGCGCCACCCTCACCCGCGTGCAGTTCGC
>JALOOI010000154.1 GCA_025454495.1 Anaerolineae bacterium | reverse complement strand
GCATAGTCACCGGCGCTCAGTTCGATCATGCCGCCCACGATCAGCGCCCACAATTCGCCTTCCAGCGTTTGCATGGCGCGAAAATGAGCCAGTGCCCGTGCCTGATACTGCCGCGCCGGCTCGTGCCGGCCCAGTTCGCACAGCAGCCACCCCAGGTTATATTCCGTCCAGGCGACCATGGATCGCTCGCCACTCTCCTGGTACAGCGCCAGGCTGGCCAGCAGCCGCTCTACCTGCGCGTCCAGATCGGTAGAGTCGTCCAGCCCCACCAGCACATTGCTGATCGCCTGAATGGCTGTGGCGCTGCCGATCTCGCGGGCCAGGGCCAGCGCTTCGGTGGTGCAGGCCCGCGCGGTCGCATAATCGCCGCGGGTGCGGGCGGCTTCGGTGAGCATATTCAGCACCATCACCAGCGATCCCGGCTGGCCGATCTCGCGGAACAGGCGCAGGCTGTGCTCCAGGTGCGCGCGGCCGACATCATAATACATAAAATTATGCTCCACCGAACCTATGACGTAGAGCGCCATTGCCTGCCCGTAGCGGTCGCCGTGCCGTTCGCAGATGTCCAGCGCGGTGCGGGCCAGCGCCAGCGCCTGCTCCACCTTCTGGCCGCTGCGGTTGCGGGCGCGGGCGGCCAGTTGCAGGTAAAAGGCCGTGTCCACCTCATCGGGGAATTGTTGCAGCAGCGGCAGCGCCTGCGCGATGGCCACCTCCATGGCTTCGGTGTGGCCCAGGGTGCGCTGCGTGCGGCCCAGCGCCACCAGCGTCTGGCCCAGCAGCCGGCGCTCGGCGGGGTCGGGGCTGTCGGCGTGCAGGGACTGCGCCAGGCGTTGATACAGCTCCAGGCTCTCGTCCAGATGGCTGAAGGTGCTGTAAAACATGCCCACCGGATACAGCGCCCCCGCCAGGGCGGGCACATCGTGCCGGTCGATGGCATGGCGCAGGGCCCCGCGCACATTATCAATCTCGGCGCGGATGAGGCGATAAGCAGCCGGTTCCTGCGGGCTGCGGATGGCCTCGCGCAGGGTGGCCAGCCAGTGCAGCATATACTGGCTGTGCCGGTCAGCCACGGCCGCGACATCGGCGGGGTCGGCTTTTTGGCCGGCATACTGGCGCAGCAGTTCATGCATTTCAAAACGGCCATCCCCGTCCAGGCCGCTGCGGCGCAGCAGCGATTTTTCCAGCAGCGCCAGCAGCAGCGGCAGGGACGCGCCGGCCACCGCCTGCGCGGCCGCCGGCGTAAAGCCGCCGCGGAAAAAGGCCAGCCGGCTGAGGACGGTCTGCGCGGGGGCATCCAGCCGGGCCCAGGAATATTCAAACACGGCCCGCAGGCTGCGATGCCGTTCCGGTACGTCGCGGGCGGTGGTGGCCAGCACATCCATCCCGGCGCGAATGTGTTCGACGATGGCCCGCACCGGCAGCAGCGGCACCCAGGTCGCGGCCAGTTCCAGCGCCAGCGGCAGCCCCTCCACCAGCCGGCACAATGCCACCAGGGCGGCCGGGTCATCCGGCTGAAAATCATGGCGCAGGCGGCGGGCGCTTTGCAGGAAAAGCTGCACGGCCGGGTAACTTTCCAGCCGCTGGTCTTCCAGCGCCAGCGGGTGCGGCAGCCCGCCGGTGACGAACAGCCATTCCGGCTGCAAATGCAGGCGCTCGCGTGACGTGACCAGCAGCTTGATGTGCGGCGCATGGGCCAGCATCTCGCCCACCAGCGGCGCACTCTCGCTCAAATGCTCAAAATTATCCAGCACCAGCAGCAGCCGTTGACCCCGCAGGGCGTTCAAAAGCTGGCGGCGGGCATCTTCACCGCTCACCTGCGCCAGCGTCAGCACATTCACGATGGTATCCGCGACGAATTCCGGGTAGCACACCGGGGCCAGGGCCACGAAATACACGCCGTCGGGGAATTCCTCCGCCAGCGCCGCGGCGATGTGGATGGCCAGGCGGGTTTTGCCGGTACCGCCGGGCCCGACCAGCGTCACCAGGCGGCAGTCGGGGCGGGCCAGCAGGCCGCGCAGGGTGGCTTCATCGGCTGCCCGCGGGATGAAGGGCGTGGGCTGCGGCGGCAAAAAAACGCGCGATCCGGCCGCGGCCGCAGCCGGGGCGGGGGGCGCTTTTTGCATCCACCGCGGAGACGATGGCGACACCGCGGTTGGGGTTGCAGTCGCGGTTACGGTTGGGGCCGGGGTTGGCGGCTGGCGCAGGGTGGCCAGCAGCGCCTGCGAAGCGGCATCCGGGGCGGTGCCCAGCTCCACCTGCAACAGGTGGGCCAGCGTTTGATACTGGCGCAGGGCTTCGGCCCGGCGGCCGGCGCGGGCATAAAGCTGCATCAACTGGCGATGAGCGCGTTCATCCAGCGTATCCAGCGCCAGCCAGCGGCGGGCCAGCGTCAGCGCTTCTTCCAGGCGGCCCGCTTCGGCCAGCGCCGCGGACAGGCGATGCAGCACGCCGGCGTATTCCTGTTGCAGGGACTGCGCCTCCACGCTGCGCCAGTCGGCAAAGTCCGGGCAGTCATCCAGCGTGAGGCCGGCCATAAAATCGCCCCGCCACAGCCCGGCGGCCGCCGTCAGCGCGTCCGGGGTGGCGGCGGCCGCCCCGGCACGGAACTGCTGCACATCCACCTCGATCCCGGCCGCGGGGTTCAGGCACACGGTTTCTGCTGCTATCAGGCACCAGTCATCGCCGGCGGCGGCGTTCAGCGTCCACAGCGCATTACGAATGTAGGCCAGCCCCTTCGCCGGAGCCGCATCCGGGAACAACAGCGCGGCCAGCGCTTCGCGCGGGTGGGGGCGGCCCGTCACCGCCAGATAGGCCAGCAGGGCCAGCGCTTTGCGCCGGGGCACCGGCACCAGCCGCCGATCCTGCTCCAACCGCGGCGCTCCCAGTAACAATAATCGGCGCATCATCCTGTCTCCCCTGCGGGCCTGGTTAAGTTCCGGCCCTGCCGCCCCATCCACCGGCCCGGGCCCGGGCGGGCGGGGCGCACGCTGTACCTTACTTTACACCGTCTCAACGACTCTGGTTCAGGATCGCCTGAGACGTTTTTTGAGACGCACACTGAGGCGGCCGCGCCACGCCCCCCCGCTATGCTGTAAGCAGGATAAGGACAGCCACCCGCCCGCCGCAGATGCGCCAGCGTCACCGGCGGCGGGTGCGCCCGCCACCGTAATCGTAACCGTAACCACGAAAGGCGCTCATGATGCAGGGTCTGCACAGTTTCCACCCGGATCATTACGGGTATCACCACCTGGCGCAGGATGCGGATCAACGCCGCCTGGCGCAAAAAATGTTCGATAAAGCGCGGGCCGTGGCGCAGCGCCGGGCCCTGTGGGCCAGACTGACCGGGCAGCCGCGGGCCATGCGCCCGCTGGCCGCCGATACCGGCACCCTGCGTTACCGCGGGGTGCAAACCGTGCGCCTGGCGGACATCATCGGCACGGAAAACCGCAGCCGCGAATTTGACAGCGAATTTTACCCGCTGGCCGAGCATATTGAGCAGCGCTGGCTGAGCGTGGCCATCGCCCGGCTGAAGCAGGTGACGCTGCCGCCGGTGATCCTCATCCGGGCGGCGGATGGCTACTATGTGCGCGATGGCCATCATCGCCTGTCGGTGGCGCGGCTGCTGGGCCAGATGGACATCGAAGCCGAGGTGCTGGTGCTGGCCGCCGACCGCGCCGCCTGATGCCCTACCCGCCGGCGTAGGGCGGTGGCCCCACCTCGGCCGCGGCAGACGGGCTGCCAATGACGCGCACGCTGTCGGGCAACTGCCCCGGATTCAGCCACAGATCACGGTCATCGCCGGAGACGCGCAGCCGCACCCAGGCACCATCCTCGCTGCTGCCGGTGAGCCGGGCCCGTTCCCCATTGTTCAGCCGTGCCGCCGATTCGCCGCTGTCGGTACGCAGCCGCACCGGGCGCAGCGCCTGTAACAGCGGCGGAATAGCCACGTCGGTGGTGGTATCCAGCACCTGCACCCGCAGGGTCATGTCGCGCACATCGTCCGCCGGCACATAAAACAGGTCATATGGCAGGTTAATATCTGCGATGAAGGTGCCGCTGCCGGTGAGGGGCGCGGCCGTCAGCGGCTGGCAGGTGTCGCGGCGCAGCAGCAGCAGCGCCCCCCGCGGGATCGTCAGCGTCAGCGGGTAACTGCGGCCGCTGTCGGAGGGCAGCGGGGTCAGCAGCAGCAGCTCCAGCGGGATCGCGCCGGTTTCCAGCGGCACCCCGTCCAGGTCGCCTTCCGGGTAACAGCGGCTGAGGGGCGCGTCTGGCACTTCGTTGCTGCGATTGAGGCGGGCGGCCAGCGTCAGCGCGACGGTGAGCGTATCCTGCACCACCTCCAGCCGCCGCTGAGCGCCGCTGCCGGCCACCTGCCCGGCTTCGTCCATCTCGCGGACGGTGAGCGTCACCGGGCTGAGCACGTCCGGCGGGCAAAAGCGCACCGGCACCGGCTGCGGCGTGAACAACTGCGGCGAACGGGTGGCGCTGCAATCGGCGGTGGCGGGCACAAAGGCCCCGGCGCTGGTGTGCCATTGCAGGCCCGCGCCCGCGGCCGGGGTGGTATCCGCCGCAAAGCGCACCTCCAGCAGCAGCGACGCGCCGGCGCTGCCGGCATACAGCGGCTCGCGGCCCTCGCGCAGCACAATCTCCAGCCCGGCCAGATCAAAACGGGCATCGCAGGCATCGCCATCGCCATCGCCATCCACATCGGCCTGATCGGTATTGGCGGCCAGCGGGCAGTTATCGGCGGCATCCAGCACGTCATCGCCATCGTTATCCGGGTCGCAGGCATCGCCCGCGCCATCCTCGTCCAGATCGGTCTGTTCGGGGTTGGCCAGCAGCGGGCAGTTGTCCTGCTCGGCCGGGATGCCGTCGCCATCGGCATCGGTATCGCAGGCATCGCCCACGCCATCATCATCCTGGTCTTCCTGCTGCGGGTTAGACACCAGAATGCAGTTATCGTCGGCATCGGCGATGGTATCGCTGTCCGCGTCCGGCGGGGCGGGCGTGGGCGAAGGCGGCGGGGTATAGACGGCGGTCATGGTGGCCGCGGCCAGCGCGGTAAGCTGCACTTCCACCGTGCGCGGCGGGTTCAGCGCCAGCGACAGGGCCACCGCCACGACGGCCGTCACCAGCATCGTGACCAGCACGGTGGGCCACTGGCGCGGCGGGCGCGGGGGCCGGCCGGCCGCGCCCGGCATCTGGCCCGGGGGCAGGTAAGGCGGGCGGGCGCTCATGGGCGCGGCTCCGGGGCTTTCACCGTGCGATGCGCCTCAGCGCGGGTGGCGGCTTCGGCTTCGCAGACGGCCAGTTTTTCCAGCAGGGCGCGGCGTTCCGCCTCCACCTGGCGGCGACGACGGCCGCGCAGCCGGAAGCGCCCTTCGCGGAAATACGTCAGGTCGGCAAACTGGTTCTGCAAGCGCCGAAAAGCCTGCAACCACGCTTCATGCAGCGCCGGGGTGTACCCCTGCACCGGGCAGCGCCGCAGCGCATACACCAGCGCATCGACCGCTTCCAGCACGGCGGCCACCGTGGGCGGATCGGGCTGTTTGGCCAGCCATTCCAGGTAGCCCTGCAACAAACTGGCCTCATGGGTGATGGCCCGGCGGGCTTCGGCCTCAAAGGCTTCAAAGCGGGCTTTCACATCATCCAGCAGGCGCTCCACGCGGGGCACTTTTTCGGTGGTGTAACGGGCCAGGGCAGCGGCGCTGTCGCGCTGGTCTTTTTCCACCCCGCCAAGCTGGCGGCGGACTTCGGCCAGGTCGGCGGTCAGTTTGGCCCGCGAGTCGCCGGGGGCGAACTGCACCTCACTGAGGCGCTTTTCCAGTTCCAGCACCTGCTGCCACAGCCCCGGCGCAGCGTCGCGGCCCTGCACCTGGGCTTTCAGCAGCGACACATCCCCCGCCAGCGCATCCACCCGGTCAATGCCGGCCCGCAGCGCGTCAATATCGGTGCGGACGGTATCCACCTGCTTCAACGCCTGCAGGGCTTCCTCAATGAGGGTTTGCCACCGGCGGCGCAGCGTGTCGTCATGGTCGATCATATCGCTCATATCCAGCCCCATCTCCTGTGCGGTGTGCAGCAGGGACAGCGTTTCCAGCGCGGTGGCGCGGCTCATGGCGGCGGTTTGCGTGGTGGCCGTCGTGCGCCGCAGCGGGTCAAAATGGGCAAGCTGGAACAGGCGCACCAGCGTTTGCTGCATCCGGGCGTAGCGTTCCAGCAGCGCGTCCAGCCCGTCCAGGCGCAGCGCGTCGGCATACAGCGGGCGCACGCGGTCGATGACGGCGCGTTCACGGGAGCCGCTGGCAAAAGCGCGGTAAGCCCCGGCCGCGTCCTGCAACGCCTGCCAGGTGCGCGTGTGGACGGCCTGCTCCAGCCGCACCAGGGCCAGCGTGGCACACTGCACAATGACACGGTGCAGCCCGCTTTTATCGTCCAGGCGGGTATCATTCAGGATCGGCTCGGCGGCCGTCAGCACCAGCGGCGGCGGCGTGGTCAGCAGCAGGGGCACATCGTCGTAGCGCAGCATGAACTGCATGTAGCGCGTGTACGGCTCCAGTTCGCGCCGCAGCCAGTCGCGCTCCACCTCGCCGGCGGCCGCCTGCAAAATGTGAAAATACAGCCACTGAGCCGCTGCATAATCGCCGGCGGTGACGCAGCTTTTGAACTGCGTCAGCCGTTCCGGGGCGGTGATCTGCTCCACCACCACCGGGTATTCGCCGGTGGCGCGGAAAAGCTGTTCCCGGCGCACGTAGGGCGTTTCTTCGGTGATGGGGACGCGGGTGGCGGCGATGGCCAGCGACCGGGCGGTGTAGAGCGTGTCGGAATAGAGGCCGGCCGCCCGGTTCACGCGCCACAGCAAATCCTGCCAGATGGCGTTTAACTGCGGGCGCGGCAGCGAGACGGGCAGCGTTTCGGCAAAGCCAAACAGGGCCCACGAATCCAGCGCGGCCAGTTCGTCCGGCGTTTGCAGCAGGCGTTCCTGCCAGGCGCTGAGGGCCTGCCGCAGCCGGGCGGCGGCCGGCTGGCCGCGGTCATCCACGAAGCGCTGTTCCGGCGGCGATTGCACGGCCGCGGCCAGCAGCACGCGCAGCCCCACCGAGGGCACGCCCTCCGGCAGGTCGGGGTGGTGCCAGCATTCATCATTGAAGGGGTACAGCGGCGCGAGGCCGTAGCGCCCCAGGAACAGCGCGTGCCAGATTTGCCCGAACAGGCTCAGCTCGCCGGCCAGCGATTCCAGCGTGGGTTCCACCAGCATATTCCAGCCGGGCACAATGACCTGGCCCTCATGCATAAAAAAGCTGGCCGTGCGATGGCTGAGGCAGGAACGCGGCGGTTCCAGCGTCCGCAGGCTGTCCACGATGCGCGTATAATCCAGCGCCGCCTGCACGGCGGTGCGTTCCGCCAGCAGGTACTGGCCGCCGGTGAGGTGCGCCTGCACCACCTCCGCCAGCAGCGTTTCGTAGACCGGCATCACCAGCAGCGTGTTGATGCTGCCGGTCTGCTGGGCCAGGGCCACCTGGGGCAGGCCGCGGGCGCGGCTGGCCAGTTGTTGCAGCATGTGGAATTCCCGCAGCAGCCGCACTTCGGCATCCGCCGTCAGCGGAAGCTGCACATGATAGCCGGCGCTGTCGTCGTGATCGTGGTCGGCGCGGGCGCGGTACACCAGGGCTTCGCCGGTGTGGGCCATCACATCGCGGGTATCGTCGTAGCGCAGCACCGTATCCGGCAGCAGCGCCAGCGTGCCAGGACGGGTGATATGCAGCACAATTTCGGCCATAGTTTGCCTGTCAGAACAAGGATGAACCGCGCCGGATGGGACGGGCCGGGTGGGCCGACACCGGCAGCGCCTGCGCCGGCCCCGGGTCGGTGGCTCAGGCCGGGTCGGCCACGGCCAGGCCATGCTGCCGGATGAACAGCGCCCGCGTGCGTTCCAGGTCGGCGGCAGCCTGCGACGGCGACCAGCCTTTGACGGCCGCGATGATGCTCACGATCTCCTCCAGCAGCGCCGGGGTGACGTACCCCAGCATCCCCAGCAGCGAGCGCCGCAGCAGCACATCGGCGCTGGTTTCGGTCTTTTCGGCCGCGGTGAGGAACATGATTTCGCGGCGGGTGTAATCCGGCGCGTGCGTCAGCGGGGCATCATTCTCCGCGCTGATGAACTGCGCCACCACGGCGGCATAGGTGCCGTAGCGCTCCAGCAGGCGTTCCAGATGCGCCAGCGGCAGTTCCGTTTGCTGTTGCAGCGTCTTCAGCCACAGCGCCCGCGCCCCGTCCGTAACCGGGTAATTGTCGCCGCCGCCGATGGGCAGGCGCTCCGTGCTGACGCGCCGGCGCTGCTTCAGGTCGCGCAGGGCGGTATCGGCCGCCTGCTCGCTGAAGGCGCGGAACGTCGTCCATTTGCCGCCGATGAGCGAATGCACCGGGTAGCCGCGGGTCTCATCGGCCGCCAGCGTGCGAATGCTGTGGTCACGGCTGATGGCCCCGGTGCGGCCGGCCTCGCTGGCCGGCAGCGGTCGCACGCCGCAGAAGCGGAACAGAATGGCGCTGCGCGGGACGTGGATGCCGGGAAACACCCGGCTCACCAGCTTCAGCATGTAATCCACTTCATCCTCGGTGCAGACCGCCTGTTCCGGGTCATCAATGCGAATATCGGTGGTGCCGATCATCACGCGATTGAGGTACGGAAAGAGCAGCACAATGCGGCCATCGGCATTTTCAAAGAACACTTCATGCCCGTTGAGGGCGGCCAGCAGTTCCGGGTGTTCCACCACCAGATGCGAGCCTTTGGTGCCGCCGATGAAGCGCGTTTCGCTGTGCAGGTTGTGGTTCACAAAGTCGATCCACGGGCCGGCGGCGTTGATGACCACTTTTGGCTGCACGCTGAAGGTGTCCCCGGTGAGCGTATCCGTCAGCAGCACGCTATCGGCGCTGCCGCCGGTGGCGCTGACGTAATTGAGGGCGAAGGCCTGCGGCGAGGAGGCTTCGGCATCCAGGATCAATTCCAGGCACAGGCGTTCCGGCGAGGGCATCCAGGCATCATAATAGGTGGCGGTGGCGACGATATTCCGGCTCATCTGCGGGTATTCGCGCAGCGCATCCTCTTTCGTCCGCACCTTATGGAAGGGCATGGACTGCTGCGCCCCGGTGAAGGCATCGTACATCATCAGGCCCAGTTTAATGACCACCGCGCCGCGTTCACCGGGCTTATCGCGCAGGTTAAGGAATTTGAGCGGCGCATTGAACAGGCCGGAGAACCAGCGAAAAATGGGGATGGTGGTGGGCAGCGGCTTCGCATAATGGGGCGCATTTTTGAGCAGCAGATTCCGCTCATGCAGCGCCTCGCGCACCAGGCGAAACTCGCCATTTTCCAGGTAGCGGATGCCGCCGTGCAGCATGTGGGACGAAGCCGCGCTGGCCCCGGCGCAAAAATCGCCTTTGTCCACCAGCAGCACCCGCACCCCCTGCAACGCCAGATCGCGGAAGGTGCCCGCCCCGTTAATGCCCCCGCCGATCACCAGCACATCCACCGCTGGCTGCTGCTGGAGCGTTTGAAGAATATCGCTGCGCTTCATCATTCAGTTCACTTTCCCGGCATGGACAACGTATGCGCTAATTGTAACGCGCCGGCGGGGACATGTGTAGCCAGGCACGACGAAGACCGCCGCGGGCAAAGGATCAGCCCTCACCCTGTTTCCCTCTCCCATCGGGCGAGGGACGGGCAAAACGCCGCCTGCGCCCGCCGCTGCCCTCACCCTGTTTCCCTGCACCCCTTCGCTGCCCTCACCCTGTTTCCCTCTCCCACAGGCTATGCATTACCCACATCTTTCGAGGGCTGAAGCAGGGTAAAGGTAGTGGTAATGTCCTGTAGGCGTGTCCACCCACGCCACAGGACTTTCACGCCGGGATCACCGTCGCTTTTTCGACCCAGAAAGCCGCCTAATTGGGCAATCCAGCGGACTGCCTGCTTGAGTGAGGGCGGCTGTTTGGGTCAACGCGGCTGTTGCCGGGTGAACAGATACAGGGCTTGCCCTTCTGCCGGTTGCAGGGCAACGGTACAGGGCGCGTCGGGCGTGACCCGTGCCTGGTAGGTGAGCCACAGGATACGCCAGGCGACCAACGTGTACACTGCCAGCAGGCGTTCCAGGCGGGCTTCTTGACGCAGTTGGCTGACTTCAAGCTTGCAGCCGCTCTTGAGGACATAATGCAGCCGCTCGACCAGCCAGCGGTAGCTGTACCAGGTGGTGATTTGGCGTGCTTCAGCCGCCGTGTGAATGGGGCGTGCCGTCAACAGCAGCCAATGCACCGCTTTTTCGCCCTCCGGCGCGTTCTCTTCTTGGACATCCACCACCGAGACGGTCAGCGACATCTGGTCGCTGTCTGCCCGCTGTATGCGGCCAGCATCGGCCACCTGGCCAATATCCTGCGGGCCCGCGAAGCGCTGGCCCAGGAACGCAACACCCTGCGCACTATCATTGACACCG
>JALOOI010000153.1 GCA_025454495.1 Anaerolineae bacterium | reverse complement strand
GCGCGTGTGCGCTGTCTTTGCGGTTGTGATGTCCGGCGGCTCAGGGCCGTCTTGTGTCCACCACCATCCTTGCAAACACCAGGTTGTTAAGTCCTGCTCCGCTGTTCCTTTCACGCTCACTCTTCGTGTCTGGCGCAGCGAGACGGAATGTTAACATCCCCACACACCCCCGTCAAGGGCAATCCTGGAGATTTTTCAGAGTTCGTCCGGCCAGTTCAGGCTGCGCGATTTGGCCAGGCTTTCTTCGTCAATGGCCTGCTTCAGCGCCCGGAAAAAAGGGTCAACATCAAACAGGTGATTACGGGGATGGTTAAAATCCAGTTGATAGTCCAGATCGTTACGATCCCAGGTGGCGACATCGGCCAGGTTATGCTGGATGAGCGCCTCGCACTTATCCAGCGCGGCGGCGACCCGCGCTTCCGGGGTTTCCCGCGCTTCAAATTCCTGGCACAGCGCCCGGATTTCGTCCGCCAGCGCCGGCGGCAGCCCGGCCGTCATGGTGTGCAGGGCCGCTTCTTCCTGAAGCCGCGCCTGCTCCGCCACCTGCACTTTGTAAAAGACGGGAATATCGCCGGTGATGGCTTCGGCCAGGTCATGGACGATGAGCATCTTCAGCACTTTGAGGCGATCCACCGGCAGCGCCAGCGCGTCAAAACTCAGCAGGGCCATCAGGCACAGCAGCCACGAATGCTCGGCGACGCTCTCGTGCCGGCCGCGGCTGGTGTAGGAATGGCGCAGGGTATTCTTCAGTTGTTCGGCAAAAGCGACGAAGTGCAGCAGCGCAGGCGGGGTGAGCATCAGGGCATCTCGTTCCGGCCCTGCAACGCCCGCATCAGCGTTACCGCGTCCACATACTCCAGGTCGCCGCCCACCGGCAGCCCGCGGGCCAGGCGGGTGACTTTTACGCCGGTGCCGGCCAGTTCGCGCTGGATATACATGGCGGTGGCATCGCCTTCCAGGCCGGGGTTGGTGGCGATGATGACTTCCAGCACCGGGTGCTCCAGGCGGCGCACCAGTTCCGGGATTTTCAGGTCATCCGGGCCGATGCCGTTCACCGGCGAAATAGCCCCGTGCAGCACATGATACACCCCATCATACGCGCCGGTGCGCTCAATCGCCAGCACATCCAGCGGTTCTTCCACCACGGCGATTTTTTGCCCGTCGCGCTGCGGATGGCTGCAAATGGGGCACGGGCTATCCACGGTGATGTTGTAGCACACTTCGCACAGGACAGTTTGCGCCTTCAGGTTTTGCAGCGCCTGCGCCAGGTTCTGCGACAGCGCATCCGGCGCACGCAGCAGGTAGTACGTCAGGCGCGAAGCCGTGCGGGGGCCCACGCCGGGCAGCGCCGAAAAGGCTTCGATCAATCGGGTGACGGGTTCCGGGACTGCACCACGCATGTTTTTCTCCACCACTACGCCCGCCACGGGGCTATCGTTACCAGGCCGGGCCGGCGGCGGGCCCTGTGCGGGCCGTGGCCGCCGGCAGCCGGCGCAGTCTTAGCCAAACATCCCGCCCATGCCAGGAATACCGTTCAGCCCGCCGCTGATTTTTTCCATCTTTTCGGCGGCCATCGCCTGGCTCTGTTCAATGGCCTGGTTCACCGCCGCCACCAGCAAATCCTGCAAATCGTTCACCCATTCCGGGTCGCTGGTATCCACCAGATCGGGATTCATTTTGATGGACTGCACGCGCTGATGCCCGGTGATGACAATGGTCAGCGCCCCGCCACCGACGGAGACCTCGACCGTTTCATGCTCCAGCGCCTGCTGTGCTTCCTGCATGTCTTTTTGCATTTTTTGCACCTGCGCCATCAGCCCGCCCATGCCGCCGGGCATACCGCCCATGCCCCCCGGCATACCACCCGATAGCCCGCTGCCCGGTTTACCCAGTTTCTTCTTCATCCATGCTTCTCCTTCCATGCCAGTGAATGCGGGCCGTGCTGCCACGGCCCGGCGTGTGCCCTTACTATAACATAAGCCAGCCGCCGCGGGCTAATCATCATGAATGTGAATTTCTGCACCCAGTTCGCTACCGGTTTCGATCAGCGGATCATTCAGCGCATCCGGCGCGGGGGTGGACTGGTAAATTTCGCCGCTGCCATCCGATTGCACAAAGCGCACCACAATCTCCTGCTCCAGCGCCAGGATGCGCCGCAGGGCACGTTCAATCCAGCGCAGGCGGCCGCTGTCATTCAGCTTTTCCACATGCAGGCGATTTTTCACCCCCATCGTGATCCGGTTGCCCTCCACGCTGATAACGTGCGCCTGCTGCATCAGGTCGGGCAGGGTTTGCATCTCCGGGCGCTCGTGCACATACTGCTGGATGAGGGCGCGGGCTTCGGGCCATTTTTCGCGGACGGTGGCCGCGGCGACGACGGCCGGGGTGCCAGGCGGGGCCAGGCGCGGGGGCGCTTCGGCCGGGCGGGCCGGCGCGGCCGGGGCGGTGAAGACCGCGGCCGCGGCGGCCGCCGGGGGCGCTTCCGGCTCCGTCAGGCTTTCGATGAGCGCTATCTCCAGCGCGAGCTGAGGCTGCCAGCCGCTGCTGCCCTGGTTGAGCGCGTCATTGAACAGCCGCAGCGCCCGCAGCAGCCCGTTACGGCTAATCTGCCCGGCCTGGCGCTGATACATCTGCTTATCCTCCTGCGAGGCTTCCAGCAGATCGGGGCTGGCGGCCTGGGCCAGCATGAGCGCCCGCAAATGATCCACCACCTGCTGGCAAAACTGGCGCGGGTCGCTGCCGGCATCAATCGCCTGGTTGATGATGACCAGCCCGCCGGCCAGATCGTGGTGCAGCAGCGCTTCCACCAGGTCGCGCACAGCCCGCACGCTGGCCGTCCCCAGGATGCGCTGCGTCAGTTCCAGCGTAATCACTTCCGACGGATCAGCCACCACCTGATCCAGCAAACTGATGCTGTCACGGGCGCTGCCGGTGCCTTCACGGGCGATCAATTCCAGCGCGGCGCGTTCAATGGTCAGGCCTTCGGTCGCCGCGATGTGCGCCAGCCGGTCGGTCACTTCCAGCAGCGACAGCCGGCGAAATTCAAACGGCAGGCAGCGGCTTTTGATGGTGGGCGGCACGCGGTCAATTTCGGTGGTGGCCAGGATGAACAGCGCATGATCCGGCGGTTCTTCCAGCGTCTTCAGCAGCGCGTCAAAGGCGCTGCCGCTGAAGCGATGCACTTCATCAATGATGTACACGCGGTACTGGCCTTCGCCGGGGGCAAAGGCGATGCGGTCGCGCAGGTCGCGCACATCGTCCACCCCGGTATGAGAGGCTGCATCAATCTCGATCAAATCCAGAAAGCGGCCCTCATTCACCGCCACGCAGTTGGGGCAGGCATTGCAGGGGCGCAGTTCAGGATCGGCATGGGTGCAGTTGACGGCTTTGGCCAGCAGCCGGGCGGTGGTGGTTTTGCCGGTGCCGCGCGGGCCGCTGAACAAATAGGCATGGCGAATACGCCCCGTCTTGAGCGAATTACGCAGCGTGCGGGTGATGTGTTCCTGCCCCACCACATCGGCAAAGCTCAGGGGTCGCCATTTAAGGTAAAGCGCCTGCTCTGGCACAAAGATCCTCCCGCCGGTCGCCAGCATCAGTGTAGCATGAACAGAACAAATGTGCAACAACGATTGTAAAATGACTGTCAACATTTGCGGCGGCCGGCCCGCTGGCACTGGACAGCCGGCTAATCATGCTATAATAATCGCAACTATCCCGATACACAACCGAGGTCAGCCATGAATCTGGGTCCTACTGAACTGTTGATTATTCTGGTGATCGTCATCATTCTGTTTGGCGCGGGGCGTATCGCCCGTCTGGGTGGTGAGCTTGGGCAGGCCGTGGGCAATTTTCGTAAAGGGCTGGATAGCACGGCCGACAAATCGAAAAATGAAGAAGCTCCCAAAGCCTGAGGCGCGGTTGCCACACCGGGCGAATCGCCTGATTTGCCCGGCCTGAACCAGCCGCGTTTTTCCCCCGCCCACCCCCACCCTCATCCTGACCTGACCCTATGCGCCGCCCCCGCCCCCAGGGACAGCCCACCCGCGGCAAGACGGCCGTGCATCGTTTGCGCCTGGTTGACCTGTGGCTGCTGCTGGCCCGGCCGGAAGTGCTGACGGCCGGTGCGCCGCTGGTGGTGGATGTGGGCTACGGGGCGCAGCCATGGACGGCGCTGGAGATGCTGGCCCGCTGGCAGACGCTGAACCCGGCGCTGCGGCTGGTGGGAGTGGAGATTGACGCAGAACGGGTGGCCGCCGCGCAGCCTTACGCACAGCCGGGCACCAGCGCTTTTGTGCAGGGCGGTTTTAACCTGGTGGATGTGCTGGCCGGGCAACAGGCTCGCGTCATCCGGGCGTACAATGTGCTGCGCCAGTATGATGAAAGCGCGGTGCCGGCGGCGCTGGCCCGCATGGCGCAGGCGCTGGAGCCGGGCGGGCTGCTGATCGAAGGCACCTGTAACCCGGCGGGCAGCCTGGCCGTGTTTGATGTGTACCGCCGCCATGAGGACAGGCTGCATCACCAGGCGCTGGTGTTCGCCGGCACGCTGCGGCAGCCGGTGGAGCCGGTGGATTTTCAGGCGGTGCTGCCCAAACGCCTGATTCACCGGACGCAGGCGGCGGCCCCGGCCGCGTTTCTGGCGGCCTGGGGGCGGGCGCTGCAACTGGCGCGGGGCGCAGGCCATCAGGCTCCCCGCCCGCGCTGGCAGGCCGCCGCGCAGCACCTGCGCCAGGCCGGGCTGCCGGTGGATGGCCGCCGGCGCATCATTCGGCGCGGCTTTCTGCCGCTGTATGACAGCCTGCTGCCCGCTGATGTGGGGGTGGCTCAGCCTGGCTGGTAAAAACGGGCGGCCCCGCGCATTTCTTCGGCCACGTTCAGCGGAATCGCCTGGTTAAAGGGCGGTGGTGCCGAAACGTTATAAGTCAGCAGCTTACGATTATAGGTTTCCATGTCCTGGCGCAGTTTGTGGCCGGCCCGCTGCCAGCGCTCATCGGCCTCGCGCTCCAGGATCAGGCTGTTGCGCCGGCGGGCCTCTGCCAGGCGTGCGCCATAATCGCGGGCATAGTTTTCCAGCCGGTGCAGCAGGGCGGCGCGTTCGCCGTCCAGCTCCTGCTTCAGCAGCACCCAGGCCGGCGGCAGATCATTGTCTTTCATGATGCGCCGGGCCAGGCGTTCTTCCGGCGGAATGTTGCTATCTTCTTCCAGATCCAGCGGGCGGCCCGCGCCCGGCAAATGATCGGTCGCGCCATCGCCAATCAGGCGCTCCACCTGCTCATCCAGCCACGATTTCCAGTTGTGGTGTTTGCGATGATCCATAGCCATCCCCGGCACGCCTTATTTTTGTGAACATTTTCACATGGTTTCCGCGCGGCTGTCAACCAGGGGCGGGGGAAAAGTGATGGCTGGATGATAGAGAGGCGACCAGCCCGCGCAGGCGGCGACGAAATTCAGTATAATAAGGGCCTACCATTTATGAGTTGCAAAGCTATGTCTTATGAGTAAACCACTGGCCATCATCATTGAAGATCACGAAGCCATTCGTGATATTTACGCGGCGGCCCTGCAAATGGAGGGCTTCCAGACCCACGTGAGCAGCGACGGTCGCCAGGCGCTGGAAGACCTGGGCAAACTTCAGCCGACGCTGATTGTGCTGGATATGAATTTGCCGCACGTCTCCGGGCATTATCTGTTCAAGCACATCCGGGGCGATGACCGGCTGAAGACAGTGCCGATCATCATCTCTACTGCCAACAGCATCCTGGCCAGTTCCGTGACCCCGGATATGACCGAGAACGATTTTTTGCTGGTGAAGCCGGTAGAGGTGAAGAAGTTGCAGGCGATTGCCCGCACCATCAAAGCGCGGCAGGCTACCTGAGGGGCCGGTGCTGATAGCGCAGCACCGCGTACACCAGCAGCGCCCCGGCCGCATTGGCGATTAAATCGCTCACCTGGGGATGGCGATCCGGGGTAAAGCTCTGGGCCCATTCCGTCCACAGGCTCAGCAGCAGCGCCACCATCACCGCCGTGATGACGGCCGGATGCCACGCCAGATGCCCGCCCAGGGCCCACGCCCACAGCGCGGTCGTGGTGCCAAAGCCGATGAGGTGCAGCGCCGTGAAGAACAGATCGCGCTCCAGCGACTGCGGCCCCGGCGGGATGCCGGTGGGGATCAGCGGCCGGCCCTCCGGCTGCACCAGCACAATGATGAACAGGATCATCCACAGCGTTAGCACCAGCCAGCGCACCGGGCGCAGCCACAGCCCTTCCCACAGCATGGTCATCGGTCATCCTTTCTGTCTATTACGATAGTGTAA
Organism: Anaerolineae bacterium; assembly: GCA_025454495.1. Taxonomy (GTDB): domain Bacteria; phylum Chloroflexota; class Anaerolineae; order Aggregatilineales; family Phototrophicaceae; genus JALHOR01. Next base: position 4,200 of record JALOOI010000153.1, on the reverse strand, counting down.
TCGGCATACACCCGTAAAGACAGTGCCGGCCCGCCGGCCGTTGCGGCCGGGCGGGGCAGCGTGGGGCAGGCGGCGGGGAACGCAGCTAATCCGGCTGTGCCAGCAGGCCTTCCACCATCTGGTTGATGGCCCCGGTATGGGTATGTTGCAGCGTTTCCTGAATAAATTTGCGCGAGAGCTTCTGTTCCAGCGTCTGCATCAGGTCGCGGGCGCGGGTTTCCACCTCGCGCATGAAGTTGCGCGGGTACAGCAGCACCAGCCCCACGATGCGCAGGGCTTCTTCATCCTGGCCGCGGGCCACCAGCACCCCGGCAATCCCCACCAGCGCATACAGGATTAACCCCTGAATGCCGGTGTCATAGCTCAGCCGCAGCGAGCGCTTATAATAAGCCAGCGCGGCGGCCTGGTCATCGCTGCTGGCGGCGACTTCGGCCTGCACCAGGTAGGCCTGCGTCAGGGCCAGCGGCTGGTTAAGCTGTTCGGCCAGCGCCATCACCTGCACCGCATCGGCGCGGGCATCGTCCAGCCGCTGGAGGCGATAATGCAGCATGGCGCGGACGGGCAGCGACCACACCATCCCTTCGCGGTCGCCGATCTCCTGGTACAGCGCCAGGGCATCGTTCATCAGCCGCAGCGCTCCCGGATAATCCTCGCCGGCGTTCAACTGCACGGACACCACATCGGCCATCGAATCGGCGATGCCGCGCTGTTCGCCCAGCTCGCGGCGAATTTTGAGCGCGTCTTCAAAGTAGCGGCGGGCGGCCGCATAATCGCCCCGCACATTGGCCACATTGCCCATGGCGCTCAGCGAGTGCCCCAGTCCGGTACGGTCGCCCACTTCGCGGTTAAGCTGGTAGCCGCGTTCATACATTTCAGCCGCGCCATCATAATCGCCGGTGGCAAAACGGGCCCCCGCCAGGTTGTTGAGGGTGAAGGCCATGCCGCGCCGGTGCCCCACTTTTTCAAAAATGGCGTAGGCTTCCTGAAAAAGCTGCACCGCCCCTTTCACGTCGCCGATGGAGCGCAGCACTTCGCCCAGGTTATTCTTGCTGTAGCCCATGCCGGAGGTTTCGTAGTCCATCGTCCGGGCAGTGTGCAGGGTGGATTCAAAGATCAGCCGGGCTTCTTCATAATTGCTCAGCAGATAATTGATGTAGCCCAGGTTGCCCATGGACAGGAACCAGACGGTCTTATCCAGCATATCCTGCACATATTCGTTGCTCCCGGCGATGTAGCGGTGGGCTTCTTCCAGGCGGCCCTGGTTCATGCGGGCGTAGCCCATCACGTTGAGGGCGTAGGCCGTCTCCACCGGCTGCGCCTGCGGCTGGAAGAACTCGCACGCCTGGCGGGCCATCTGGAACACCTCTTCATAGCTGCCCATGCGGCTCAGCATCCACGCCTGGCGCACGCGGGTACGCCAGTACAGCAGCGTATTACCCTGGCCGGCGGCCAGCAGCGCTTCGGCAAGCTGCTGAAAGGACTCGCTGCCTTCGTGGGCCAGGCTGCGGCCGGTGTAGTACAGCATCATCGGCTGGACGAGCTTTTCAAACACGTCCCATTTTTGATGGGCGATGCCAAACTGCCACGCCGCCCGCAGATTCTCCAGTTCCAGGTCCATGGCATCCAGCGCCACCTGCTCGCGGGAGGAGGTGAGAACGGGTTCAAATTTTTCGACCAGGCGGGCGTAATACATGCCGAAGGCTTTGTGGACGGCGGGTTTTTCCGGGTGGGTGGCGAAGCGCTCGGCGGCATACTGGCGCAGCAGCCGGTGCGGCAGATAACGGCCGCCGGGGTCACGCTGGAGCAGCGATTTGTTGATGAGGCTGGTCAGCGTCCGCAGCGAGGCCCCGGTGATGCTGGTGGCGGCTTCACGCTCAAAACCGCCCTGGAACACCGACAGGCGCAGGAACGTATCGCGTTCTTCTTCCGTCAGCAGCGCCCAGGAAGCCTCAAAGATGGCCCGCACGCTGCGCTGGCGTTCCGGCACATCGCGCAGGTTGGATTCCAGGAAGTCCAGGCTGCGCTCAATTTCGCCGGCGATTTCGTTCAGCGGCAGCATATCCAGCCAGGCGGCCGCCAGTTCCACCGCCAGCGGCATCCCATCCACCAGGCGGCAAATGCGGGCGATGTCCGGCGCGGTGGTTTCGTCCAGCACCAGTTCCGGCATCACCCGGTGGGCGCTTTGCAGGAACAGCGTCACCACTGGCAGCGCGGCCAGCTTCTCCGGCGTGGTCTCGCTGCGCTTCGGCACCGTCATCCCGCCGATCTCGTAGACCTGTTCGCTGCGCAGGCGCAGGCGCTCGCGGGAGGTAACCAGCAGTTTTAGCCCCGGCGCAACCTGGAGCATGTCCGCGATGAACGCGGTGCAGGTCATCACATTTTCAAAATTGTCCAGGATGAGCAGCATCTGCTTTTCGCGCAGGTAATTGAGCAATTCCTGCTTATGATCGCCGCCGCCAAAGGTGAAATTGAGATTTTCAGCGATGCTGTTGGCCAGATAATCATCGCTCTCCAGCGGGTTGAAGGGCACAAAATACACCCCATCTTCATAATGCACCAGGTGCAGCGTGGCCACCGCCAGCGCCAGGCGTGTTTTACCCATGCCGCCGGGGGCGACCAGCGTCAGCAGGCGGGTGGCGGGGTCGGCCAGCAGCTTTTGCACCTCCTGCAATTCGCGCTCGCGGCCCACGAACAGCGTGGGCTGCACGGGCAAATTGTGCGGGGCGATAAACTGGCCGGTGACGGGTGCGGGCTGCGGCGTGGGGGTCATCACTTCGAAGCGGCCGGTGCTGTCGGGCACGACGGGTTGCAGGGTGGTGGTGCCGCCGCGCAGGATGCTCTCCAGCTCCGCCCCCACCAGGCGCACACTGGGGATGCGGGCCGGGCGTTCTTTGGTCAGCATCCGGTAAATGAGATCGACCAGCGCCGTGGGCGCATCCGGGCGCATGGCTTCCAGGTCGGGCAGCGGGCGGGTCATGATGGCGTTAATCAACTGGCCCGGCTGTTCGTAGGGGTAGGGACGTTCCCCGGTGAGCATCTCAAAGAGCATCACGCCGAAAGACCAGATATCGGTGCGCTCATCGGCTTCGGACCCTTCGAACAATTCCGGGGCCATGTAGGCCAGGGTACCCACCACCGCGCCATCCTGCGTCAGGTGGACGGCATTTTTGCCCATGCGGGCCATACCGAAATCGGTCAGGCGCGGGGTGCCATCTTCGGCCAGCAGCACATTATCCGGCTTGATGTCGCGGTGCAGAATGTCCAGCCGGTGGGCGCGGGTGAGCGCGTCGGCCACATCCAGCGCGATATACATGGTCTGCTGCACCGACAGGCGATGCTTTTTCACCAGGGCATCGCGCAGGGAACCGCCGGAGACGAATTCCATCACCAGGTAATGCACGCCGTTTTCTTCATGCGCTCCCAGGGTTTTCACGATGTTGGGGTGGTTCAGCCGGCGCAGCGCCTCGCCCTCGCGGATGAAGCGTTCCAGCATTTCCGGGTCGCGGGCGGTTAATTCCGATTTGAGCACTTTGATGGCCACCGGAATACCCGTTTGCCGGTCTTTGCCGGTGTATACGGCCCCCATCCCGCCCTCGCCGAGCAGCGCCTCACGGGAACCGGTCTTTAGCTCAAAACGATCTGCAATCAAAAGCGGTGTGCGCGTGGTCATGGGGTCGCCTGTCTGCTGCGGCAGTTGATTTTTTCGGGCATGGATGATCGATCGGACAGTGGTGGTGAAACCTACTGTTTCTGGAATTATAGAACAGAATACCGATGCAAGTCTTACACATTTATACGTAAGAGTTGCGTATGAGTTTTGCGGGGCAGGCGGTTCAGGGGGCGGGGTCGGTGTCCGGGGACGGGCAAATTTGCACCACCAGGCCGCGGCTCCAGCCGTAGCGGGCCTCCATCAGGCGGCGAATGCGGGCAATGTGCTCTGCGTCGTCGGGGGCGGCCAGGGCCCGCGCGTAGCCGGGGCGGCGCTGTGGGCCGGCGGCGGCGTGCTGGTCGCGCGTGCCCACCATCCAGCCCACCGCCGGCGAAGGCCGGATATTCTGCACCCAGTGGGCGCGGTCGCCCCCTTCCGCCACCGCATAATAGCAGCCGTCCGCCGCCACGAACCAGATTTCGATCTCGTGGGGGCGGCCGCTTTTCCAGCCGGTGGTGGTCAGGTACAAAAAAGTTTCCTCGCTCATGGCA
>JALOOI010000152.1 GCA_025454495.1 Anaerolineae bacterium | reverse complement strand
GATGAAATGGCGTTCACGAGGCAGGCGAACAGGGCGTTAACACAGAGGCGCAGCGGCGCAGAGGACGGCCAAAGGGAATGAACACAGAGGCGCAGGAGCACAGCGGAAGAAAACAGGGCTAAGGCGGGGGCACAGGATCAGGCAAAAGGGCGTTAACACAGAGGCGCAGGGGCACAGGATCAGGCGAAAGGGAATGAACACAGAGGCGCAGGGGCACAGCGGAAGAAAAAAGAGCAGGTGGGGGCGTGGCGAGGTTTTGCGGGGCCTTCACCCGGCAGGATAGGCCATCACCTGCCCGCTGACGCGCACCTGCACCGCGGTGCCGGGGGTGGCTTCGGTGAGGGCATCCAGCCGGGCGACCAGCCGGGTGCCATCGGCCAGCACCAGCCCGGCGCGCTGGCTGTGACCATAATATTCGCGCCAGTGCAGCGTGGCCGGGGTGCCGCCATCGGTGACGAGGTGCAGCCGTTCCGGGCGCAGCAGCACCGTCACGCGGCCATAGGCCGAGGTATGCAGCGCCACGTCGCCCAGGGCACAGGTGGCGCGGCTGCCCTGCGCTTCCGCCGGCAGAAAATTAGCCTCCCCCACGAACTGGGCCACCGCCGGCGTGGCCGGCCGATGATATACCTCTGCCGGCGGGGCCACCTGCGCCAGATGCCCGGCGAACATCACCGCCACTTCATCGGAGAGGCTCAGCGCTTCTTCCTGGTCATGGGTGACGAAAATGGCGGTGGTGCCGCTGTCGCGCAGGATGCTGCGGACTTCGGCGCGAACCTGGGCCCGCAGGGCCGTATCCAGGTTGGAGAAGGGTTCATCCAGCAGCAGCACATCCGGCTGCGGGGCCAGCGCCCGGGCCAGGGCCACGCGCTGCTGCTGGCCGCCGCTGAGTTCGTGCGGCATCCGGCGGCCGCTGTCAGGCAGGCCCACCAGGTCCAGCATGGCTGCCACGCGGGCCTGTTTGTCTGCCCGGCTGCCGCGCAGCCCAAAGGCGATGTTATCGCCGGCGCTGAGGTGCGGGAACAGCGCATAATCCTGAAACACCAGCCCCACGCGGCGTTCTTCCGGCGGCACCCACACCCCGGTCGCGGCCGCGGCTACGGTGCGCCCGTTGAGCACAATTTCGCCGGCATCCGGCCGTTGAATGCCGGCGATGAGGCGCAGCGTGGTGGTTTTGCCACAGCCGCTGGGGCCCAGCAGCGTCACCAGCGCCCCGCGGGGCACGGCCAGGTTCACCGCGGCGACCGCGGCCGCAGTGCCAAAATGGCGGCTGACATGTTTAAGCTGGATGATGGGTTTTTGCACAGGTCAATTCGGCTCATCGGGGCGGGGCGCAGCGGGCCCGCCGGGTTCAAGGATCAGGCGGGCACCTGGCGCGGGGGCGGGCGTGCCCGGCAGCGGTAACAGCAGCCGCTGCATGGCAGATTTCACCGTCCGCAGGTGGCCGGCCGCGCTGCGCGTCACCAGGTCACCATACCACACCTGCCAGCCGGCGCGCCGGTAAAAGCGCGACTGGCGGCCGGTTTCCAGCCAGCCCATATCATAATCGGTGGCGATGTGCTGCGCCAGATAGTGCATGAGGGCGGTGCCATAACCTTTGCGCTGCTGCGCCGGCAGGGTGGCCACCGCATCCACACAGGCCGCCTTCAGCGCCGGTTGATCGTCCGGCTTCAGCCAGCGCGGGCTGATGACCGCATGGGCGATCAATATGCCGTCCAGGTGGCCCAGAATATGCTCATCCTGCGGCTGCAAATAAGCGAACAGGCGCTCAAAATCATCACTGCCCCAGGCCGCGGCACACAGCGCAATGATGGCACGGCGGGCGGGCGCGTCCAGGGTGGCAGTGCGGCAGACGGTGAAATGTAGCGGGGTAGGCAAGGGCAGTCTCCGGGGCTAAGGCGCGTTCAAGTGTACCACAGCCGCCCGCCGCTGATGATGGCCGGGCCCTCAGCTCGCCGTGTCCACCGTTTGGCCGTCCCCCACGCGCATGAGCAGCAGCACCGGCAGCAGCCCGGCCAGCACAATGGTCACGGCCGGCAGCGCCGCCTGCTGCCAGAAGCTCTCCATCGCCGAAAAATAGGCCCACAGCGCCAGCGTATCCATGCCGAAGGGGCGCAGCAGCAGCGTGGCCGGCAGTTCTTTCATCACATCCACGAACACCAGCAGCGCCCCGGCCGCAATGCCGGAACTCATCAGCGGGGCATGGATGCGCCACAGCACCCGTGACTGGCCCGCGCCCAGGCAGCGGGCGGCCTGGGCCATGGTGGGCGTAATTTTCTCCAGGCTGGAATCGATGCTGTTGTAGCCCACGGCCATAAAGCGCACCAGGTAAGCGTACACCAGCCCGGTCATGGTGCCGGTGAGGATTAAGCCGGGGCGCGTGAGGCCCAGGTCACGCGCCAGGTCATTCAGGCGAAAATCAATGGGGGACAGGAACAGCAGCACGCCCACGGCCACCACCGCCCCCGGCAGGGCATAGCCCAGGGTAACGAAGCGGGCCAGCCAGCGGGCCCAGGGGAGGCCCTGTTCGCCGGCGGTACGCACGCCCTGCGCCAGCAGCAGCGCCAGCAGCACCACCACCCCGGCCGCGCTGCCGGCCAGCGATACGCTGTTGCCCACATAGCTGAGGAAGGTGGCCTGCCAGCCGCCGGTGGACTGCTGATGCAGTTCCAGCAGCGCCCAGGCGGCCAGTTGCCCCACCGGCAGGATGAACGCTGCCAGCAGCAGCGCCAGGCACAGCCCAAAGGCCGACCAGGCCCGCCAGCCGGTGAGCTGCTGCCGCGCCGGCCGGCGGCCCTTGCCATTGCCCGCCTGGTAATAGCGGGCGCTGCCGCGCAGGGCCCGTTCCAGCAGCACCAGCGCCAGCGCCACGAACAGCAGCAGCGCCGCCAGTTCAATGGCGCTATCCCGATCCATGCGCCCTTCCCACACGCGCACCACGCCCTCGCTGAGGGTGGGATAGCTAAAAAAGCGCACGGTGCCAAAATCCGTCAGCGCTTCCATCATCGCCAGCACCGCCCCGGCCGCCAGCGAGGGCCGCGCCAGCGGCAGCACCAGCCGGAAGAACGTCTGTGTGCGCGACAGGCCCATCACCTGGGCGGCTTCAAAGGTGCTGGCCGCCTGCTCGCGGAAGGCCGCCCGCGCCAGCAGGTACACATACGGGTACAGCACCAGCGTCATCACCACGATCACCCCGCCGGCGGAACGAATTTCCGGGAAGGGCGCGTCACTGCCGAAGACGCTGCGCCAGGCCGTTTGCACGGGCCCGGCGTAATCGAAGGTGGCCATGAAGACGAAGCCCATCACGAAGCCGGGGATGGCCAGCGGCAGCAGCAGCAGCCGGTCAAACCAGGCCCGCCCCGGAAACTGGTACAGGCTCACCAGCCAGGCGCAGCCGGTGCCGATGAGCAGGGTGCCGGCCGCCACCCCCAGCACCAGCACCAGGGTATTCCACAGCATTGGCGGCAGGATGGTACCCCACAACTGCTGCCACAGCGCCACATTGGGCGTGGCCAGGTGCAGCAGCAGCAGCAGCAGCGGCAGCCCGATGAGCAGGGCGATGAGGCCGGGCACCAGCAGCACCCGTGCCCGGGCCCCCCACGCCGATACCGGCTGCCAGCCGGTGGCGGTGCGCTGCGAGAGGGGAAGTCGGTCAACCAGATTCATTCCATGGGCCTGTTCTGTGTGTGGGCGGTAGCGGGTGCGGGTGAAGGCGACGACCCCGGGCCGGGCGGGCCCGGGGCCGTGCTTGTACCTGGGCGCGTTTTAGCTTTCGCTCATGCCGTAGCCGGCGCTTTCCAGCAGATCAATGGCCTGCTGTTGCAGGCTGCCATACGTCCACAGCGCGAATTCGGTATCCAGCCGCACCTCACCGGATTGTTCCACAATCAGGCTCACCGCGTCATTCAGCGTGGCCGCCGGGTTGGTGGGGAATTCAAAATTGCTGCCGGGGAAGCCTGCCGGCGTGCCCGCCTGGCCCTCCACGGTGGACATAAATTCAATAAACCGGATGGCGTTGTCCACATTGATGGCGCTGGCCGTGACGCCCGCGCCCTGGGCATTGTAGAACGCGCCCGGCTGGTCTTCGCCCTGGTTGGCCCACAGCAGCCGCACCGGGAAATCCGGGTTTTCGCTGAGCTTGCGCGCCAGGTAGTAATGATTGGTGATGCCCACATCGCAGCCACCGGCTTCGATGGTCTCCAGAATGCGCGTGTCGCTGTCGATGTAGGTGGGGTTATTGGCCACGATGCCCGCCACCACTTCGGCGGCGGCTTCGGCCCCCAGGTTATGGATGAGGCTGCCGGTGAGCGAGATGCTGTAGATGTGGCTGCCGGGGCGCAGGCACAGCCGGCCGTTCCACTGCGGGTCGGCCAGGTCTTCGTAGCTGTCCAGCCCGGTGGCGGCCGGGTCTACCGTCGCCGGGTTATACACAATCGTCCGCACGCGCTGGCTGAGGCCGAACCACAGGTTATTGGGGTCGCGCTGGCTTTCCGGGATATTGGCCGTCAAAATGTCGGATTCGACCGGCTGCAACAGCCCTTCTTCGGCCGCCAGTGACAGCACGCCGGCATCAATCACCAGGAACAGGTCGGCGGGGCTAAATTCGCCTTCGGCCCGCAGCCGTTCCAGCAGCGCCTGGGGCGACCCCTGGGACACGCGAATCTGGATGCCGGTGGCGGCGGTGAACGCTTCAAACGGCGCTTCAATCGCGCCGTAGTGGCGGGACGAATAGATATTAACCACGCCGCCGCCCTGGGCCGCGGCCGGGGCCAGCGCCAGCGTCAGCAGCCCGGCCACGATGACGAAGAAGGACAGCATTCGTAACTTAAGCATCAGGTGAGTCTCCTTGCACACATTATGAATCCGTTCTAAGATTCATCACAACGATTGAAAGTGTTCTGTTCGGTGAGCCTGTCGCAACGCGCACGCCGGATCAGAACACTTTCTTTTTAACAGAGCCGGCGCAGGATGTCTACGCCACCGGTCAATTTCTGCTTTTCGCCGCCGTGGCTGCGGCGCTTAAGGGGGGCACAGAGAAAGATTAAGCGCTGCCAGGAGAAAGTTACCGGCAGCGCTTATTTAAAGTGTGTCTGTGGTTAAAAGGCCGCCGGCGTGGCCAAAAACCCGGCCGCCGGGCTTAGTTCTGGCGCATCCGCGGGTCGAGCGCGTCGCGCAGGCCATCGCCCAGGAAGTTAATGGCCAGCACGGTGATGACGATGAAGAAACCGGGGGTGAGCCACAGCCACCACAGCTCATCCACCTGCTGCCGGGCGCGATCCAGAATGTTGCCCCAGGTGGCGGTGGGCTGCTGCACGCCGAAGCCCAGGAAGGACAGCGCGGTTTCGGTGATGATGGCCCCGCCAATGCCCAGGGTGGCGGTGACGATGATGGGCGCGACGCAGTTGGGCAGGATGTGGACGAACACAATGCGCACGTCCGATGCGCCCAGGGTGCGGGCCGCGATGACAAATTCCTGGTTTTTGAGCGACAGCACCAGCGAGCGCACAATGCGCGACAGGCCCATCCACGAGGTGAGGCCGATGATGAGGACGATGCCAACCACGGTGATGCTGATGTCGCGGCCTAAAAAGTTAAAGGTGCTGGTATTGCCCGCCAGCGACCGCGACAGCATGAGCAGCAGCACCAGCGTGGGGATGGACAGCATGGCTTCCACGAAGCGCATCAGCAGGCTGTCCACCAGGCCGCCGAAGTAGCCGGCCACCAGCCCCACCAGCGTCCCCAGGGTGACGGAGATGGTGACGGCCGTAATGCCGATCATGAGCGAAATTTGCCCGCCGTAGATGACGCGGGCGAAGACATCGCGCCCGACGGGGTCGGTGCCGAAGATAAAATCCGACGAGGGCGGCAGCGAATACATGCTGCGATCCAGCGACACCCGGTTGGCATAGCCTTCGGTGAAGAAGAAGGAGCCGATGATGACGAAGGCGATCACGCTCAGCAGCATCAGCGCTCCGGCCACGGCCATACGGTGCCGCAGGAAGCGGCGCAGGGTCATCTGCCACAGCGATTCCGGCTGCGGTTTTTTCTCATTCAGGGTGGCAATGGCGGCCATCGTCAGCGCTCCTCAGTTATACCGCACACGCGGGTCAAGCATGGCGTACAGAATATCGGCCACAAGCTGGAACAGCACCACCGCCACCGCCGTAATGAGCACGAACACCATCAGCACCGGCGGGTCGAGCTGTTCCAGGCTCTGGATGAACAGGCGGCCCATGCCCGGCCAGGAGAAGATCGTTTCGGTGATGACGGCCCCGCTGAGGATGCCCGGAATATCCAGCGCGATGAGGGTGATGATGGGCAGCGAGGCATTTTTGAGCGCGTGCAGGAAGACGATGCGCCGGTTGATGAGGCCTTTGGCGCGGGCGGTGCGAATATAATCGGAATTAATCACTTCCAGCATGGTAGCGCGAATGTAGCGGCTGTACCCGGCGATCTGGATGAGGGACAGCGACAGCACCGGCAGGATCATATGGCGGATGAGTTCATCCAGCGAGCGATCGCCGCGGGCATCGTACATGCCGCCGGTGGGCAAAAAGGGCAGCCCCCAGGCGCGGAACTGGATGGCGAAAACCTGCACCAGCAGCAGCGCAATCAAAAAAACGGGCATGGAGAAGGCAATAAACGAAAAGCCCGTCAGCACATTATCAACGGCAGAATAGGGGCGCAGGGCGGTAAAGATGCCCAGGCACAGCGCCACGATAATCACCACCACCTGCACCGTCAGCCCCAGCAGCAGGGTATTGGGCAGCGCATTGGCGAAGACCACCTCCACCGGCTGGCGGGTGCGGATGGACTCGCCCAGGTCGCCGCGCAAAATGCCCTGGGTAACACCGGGGCAATCCGGCGTGCCATCGCCGTTGCAATCGCGCACGCGCCAGTCGTCGCCCACCAGCCAGGTGACGAAGCGCACCGGCAGCGGGTCATCCAGCCCGTAGCGGGCCCGCAGCAGGGCCCGGTCGCCTTCCCGCACGCGCGGGTCCTGGGCCAGGTAGGCCAGCGGATCGCCCGATACCTGAAGCAGCAGAAAGACGAAAATGGTGATGAGGGTGAGCAGGGGCACAGCTTCCAGCAGCCGCCGGAGAATATACCTGGTCATAAGATATCCTGTTGAAGAAGCCACGGGGCAGCGGCCGCTGCCGGGGTGTCCTAAAAAGACAGCGGGAGAATGCCCGCAGTCGCAGACATTCTCCCGTAACCCTGTGTGTGCCTACCGCAACGGCCTTAGCCGGCGGGCTGCCACAGTTCGATCTGATTGAAGTAGTTGCCGGAGAGCGTGCCCACGTTGCGGACGTTGTCATCCACGGTGACGCGGGCGGTGTTGATGGCGTACCAGGTGGGGCGCAGGTACAGCCCGTGCCAGAACTGCTGGCCGAACAGGGCTTCCTGGGCTTCCTGGGCCTTGGCCAGGCGTTCGGCCGGGTCCAGGGTGCTGCCTACTTCCAGGTCCAGCGCGTCAAATTCCGGCGAGCACACGCCCCAGCCGTTATTGCCGTTGGGGTCTTCGGCACTGGGGATGTTGTCGCAGCCGAACCAGGTGGGGGCATCGGCGAAGGGCGACAGCGGGTTGCTGCTGAGCGCGAAGATGGCCATGTCAAAGTCGCCGGTGGTGAGGATACCGCGTTCCAGGAAGCCGGCGAACAGGATGGTGGCCGGCACCGGCAGGAGCTGCGTGCTGATGCCCACTTCATTCAGGTAGCCCTGGATGAGGAGCTGATAGTCAATACGCACCTGGCGGGTGGTGGTGAAGAAGCGCAGGATCAGCGGCGTGCCATCGGCGACACCGGCCACGTCCTGCGCAATGCGCGGGGTGGGGGTGTCTTCGGTGTTTTCGTCGGTTTCGTCGCCGTTGTCGTCAATCCAGCCGGCGGCGGTCAGCAGTTCGCGTGCGCCATCGACGTTGTATTCCACCAGCGGCAGGTCACTTTCCGCCGGCCAGAACTGTTCCGGGTACCAGGAGCGCGGCACTTCGATGCCGGGGCCCACCAGCGCTTCGGCCATGGCGGCACGGTCAGTGGCATGGATGATGGCGCGGCGCACGTTGATGTCCGCCAGGGCGGGGTTGCCGCCGTTGCCCAGGTTCATCCACACGGCATCGCCGAACACGCCGGGCGTGCTGAAGACTTCGGTACCTTCGATGGCGCTGTAGGCGGCCACCTGGTCATCGCTCCAGTTGAAGGCTACGTCAATTTCGCCGGCCTGCATGGCGTTCTGCATCTGGGCGGTTTCGGTGATGAAGCGCAGCACCACGCGGTTGAAGCCGGGGGCGGCACCGTCCCAGGTGGGGTTCACGTCAAAGGTCATGCTGTCGCCCACCACCCACTCGCTGAGGACGTAGGGGCCATAACCCACCACACCCTGGCCGCTGAAGTAGGGAGCGTTGTCAATGGTGCCATCGGCTTCCAGCGACGGGCCCAGAACATGTTCCGGGTAGCTGCACACCGGCACGGCCTGGCTCTGGAAATCCGGCCACGGGCGGTTGTAGGTCACGACCATGGTCAGGTCGTCCACTTTTTCCAGGCTTTCCACCACTTCGGGGTAGCTGGTGCGCTGAATGGTGCCCTTGGTCGGGTCCATCAGGATTTCGTGCCAGAAGAGGCAGTCATCGACGGTGATGGCTTCACCATCCGACCAGAGCAGACCTTCGCGCAGGCTGATCGTCACCTGGGTATTGCCATTTTCCAGGGTGGTGACGCGGCCATTGTCCAGGGTGGGGATTTCGGCGGCCATCACCGGGAAAATATTGCGTTCCAGATCCCAGTCCCACAGACCACGGGCGTAGAAGGGCTGCATGAGGACGGCAAAGGCGAGATCGCTGCGCGGGTTCAGCAGAGGCGGTTCCTGTTCCCAGCCAATGACCAGGGTATTATCCTGGGCCGAAGCCAGGCTGCCGAATGAGAAGGCGGTCACAAACGCCAGCAGCACCAGCATGAGACGTGTACGTTTCACGGGTCTTCCTCCAAATAAGCTGACAAAGCACTCTTCGCTATCGTGCAGATAGTCGCAGGGAGGATAACATGCTGATTTGTCCATCGCAATGTTAAAAATCAACAAAAAAGCGGCATTCTGAGGATTTCTTAATATTTGCTTAAATGGACGGGAATGGTTATACTGCCCCGCCCCCCGCCGGGGGGATGGTCAGGGTCACGATGAATCGTGACCCTACTCGGCCGGGTTGAAGACGACGCGGAACGAGGTGATGGACTGCGTGCCATCCGGGGTGAAACAGCTATCGGCGACGAGCGGCCGCCCCACCCCCACCGGGTCGGACAGGCCGGGCATTTCGATGGTGTAGCCCAGGCCGGCCTGCATGGTGAAATCGGCATAGCCGCTGCCGCGTTCTGGCTTCAGGCCGCTGAAGAAGGTGCTGTCGCCGCCTTCCCAGCGCACGCGGATGGGTTCGCCGGGGATGCCCTGATTGTTGAAAGTTTGCACAAAAATTTCGATCACGCCGGCCAGTTCGGCATCGCAAAAGGTGTTGACGATGCGGCCTTCATAGGCGCGGCGCGGGCGGGTGGTGGGCACGATGACCACGCCGGCCGGGGTGGCGCTGGCCTGCACGAAGGGCGTGGGCGTTTTGCTGGGCGGCGGCGGCAGGGTGGGCGTGGCGGTGGGCACGACGATGGTCACTTCCAGCGCTACGGCCGCGGCCGGGATGAGGGTATCGGCACAGCCGGAACGCCCCTGAAGCTGGTAAAACGTCCGCAGGCTGCGGACGGCCCGTAAGCCGCTGCTGCTATCCACATAGCCGCTGCGGGCCAGGTCGCAGGCGACATCGGCCGCTGCCTGAATGGGATCACGATCCGGGAACAGGGCGGCCAGCCGGCTGACGGCCTGGCCCAGGTCACTGTCAAAGCTGTACCCCAGGGCGATGGCGACGGCGTAGGCCTCGCGGGCGCTGGCGCGAAGCTGGCGCGGCACGGTGTCCGTCTCCACCACCGGGGCCAGGTTCCAGGCGTAGAACAGCCCGCCCGCCACGCCGATGAGCAGACCGATGAACAGCCCCCACCCGGAGAAATAACCTTTCGGGCGGCGGTAGCGGCTGTCCCGCGGGAAGGCGGGCGGCTCCGGCAGGCTGGTGGGTGGCGCGGGCGGCAGCGGCTTCAGGCTCATGGCGCGGGGGTCTCCTGGATGACCGGGCGGCTGTACTGGCGGAAATTCTCCATCGGCGGCGTGAGGCGGCCAAAGCCCTCGGCCAGCGCCACCAGATAGCGAATATCCTGCAAATCACGCGAGTTGCTGATGTAGCGCTCGGTCAGTTCCTGCACATACTGCGGAATATTGCTCACGCCCAGCAGGCGCAGCCGTTCCAGGGCCCCGTTCAGGTCGCCATCGGCGATGTAGCCGGCGGCGATCATCAGCGTGTATTCCTCCTGATATTCTTCCGCCAGCGCGGTCATGGGGCTGTCGGTGTATTCCACCGGGGCCACCTGCCAGCCGACGTACAGCCCGGCCAGCGTGCCCGCCGCCACCCCGATAATGACCCAGTAAAAAAAGCGTACCATGCCGGTTTGCCTCACTGCGCCGCCACGACTTCGATAATCATCTGCGCCGGGAT
>JALOOI010000357.1 GCA_025454495.1 Anaerolineae bacterium | reverse complement strand
CCGTTCCAGGGCTGGCGACTGACCTTTTTCCAGGCGGTCATTTTTGCCATGTTTGCCCTGTTCAGCATTCGTATGTATGAATTGCAGATCATCGACTTTGAAGCCTACGAAGCCCGCGCGGATGAAAATCGCCTCAGTTCGCTGCCACTGCCGGCCAGCCGCGGGGCCATCCGCGACCGCTACGATGTGCGCCTGGCGTTCAACGTGCCCGCCTACAATGTGACCATCATCCCCGCCGAACTGCCAGAAAACCGCGAGCAGGAACTGGCCATCTTCAACCGGCTGTCCGCGCTGGTGGATATTCCCCCCACGCGCGAAATTGCCATCAGCGCCGGGCGGCGCGTGCGCAGCATTGAGGAACTGGTGGCCGAAGGCGAAGGGATCGCGCCGTTTCGCCCGGTCATCATCGCCCTGGATGTGCCGCTGCGCGTGGCCATGCAAATTCTGGAAGAACGCATTTATATGCCCGGCGTGGATATTGACCCGGTGGGCGTGCGCGAATACCCCACCGGGGCATCCAGCGCGCACATCGTGGGCTACATGGGGCCCATCCCCGAAGAAGAAGCCGAAGCCCTGCGCGAACAGGGGTATAACCCCGCCTTCGACCGCATCGGCTATGAGGGCATTGAGCGTTACCTGGAAACCACCCTGGGCGGCACCCGCGGCTCTCGCCTGCGCGAGGTGGATGTGGCCGGGCAGGTGCAGGGGGTCATCAGCGAAACCCCGGCCATCCCCGGCCAGAGCGTGCGCCTGACCATTGATGTGGAATTGCAGCAGATCGCCGAAGCCTCGCTGCTGGAGTGGATTCAGTTTCGCAATGCCAACCCCAACCCGGCCGATAAAGGCCTCAGCACGCAGGGGGTGGCCATCGCCATGAACCCCATGACCGGCGAAATTCTGGCGCTGGTGAGCATCCCCACCTACGATAACAGCCGCTTCGCCCGCGCCATCGACGGCCAGTATTACCTGGACATCGCCGCCGACCCGGCCCGCCCGCTGGTGAACAATGCCATTAAGGGGCTGTATCCGCCTGGCTCGGTATGGAAGCTCATCACCGCCGCCGGGGTGGTGGAAGAAAATATCATCAATCCTGATACATCGCTGCGCGATGAAGGCGATCTCATCATCGAAAATCGCTATGCGCCCAATGACCCGGCCGCCGCCCAGCGCTTCGTATGCTGGCTGCGTACCGGGCACGGCTCGGTCGATTTCATCCAGGGCATCGCCTGGAGCTGCGATGTGTACTTTTACCAGATCGGCGGCGGCAATACCCTGCTCAGCCCGCAAATTCTCACCCCCGGCGGTCTGGGCATTGACGGGTTATTCCGTTATGCCACCGCCACCGGCATCGGCTCCGAACTGGGGGTTGAACTGCCCTTTGAAAATTCCGGCCGAATGCCCGACCCCGACTGGAAACGCCGCAACTATGGCGAAAACTGGTCTACCGGCGATACCTTTAATGCCGCCTTCGGCCAGGGGTACGTCACCGTGACCCCGCTGCAACTGTTGATGCAAACCGCCGCCATCATCAACAATGGCACGCTGCACCAGCCCACGCTCATCCGCGATTTTCTGGATGAAGAAGGCAACGTCGTCACGCCGTTTACACCGCTGACGCTGCGGACGCTGAACCCGGAACAGGTGCCCCCCGGTGAGCCGCTGGTGCTGCTGCTGCTGGAAGATATGCTGATGAAAGGCCAGACCAGCCTGGCGTGCATCTGCGAGCCGAACAGCCCCTTTTATGATCCCTTCCGCTGCGACCCGGCCGGCTACCGCAACACCGTCAACGTGAGCGCCGATCCCTTTGTGCCGCAGGAGCGCGAATACCGGGTGCATATCCCGCTGAATTACACTTTTAACGGCAACATCTGCCAGCCCATTCGCTTTCCCAATGCCGCCCGCCCCTATCGCCCGGCCTTCCTGCGTGACCGGGCGCTGGAACTGACGCGCCAGGGGATGCTGGCGGCAGCCACCATCGAAGGCGGCACCGCCCGCCGCGCCGCCCTCACCGATACGCCCTTCTCCTACATTCAGGTGGCGGGCAAAACGGGCACCGCGGAATACTGCGACGACGTGGCGCGGCCGCTGGGCTACTGCGTGCCGGGCCAGTGGCCCTCCCATGCCTGGTATGCCGGCTACGCGCCCTACGAAAACCCGGAAATCGCCGTCATCGCCTTCGTTTATAATGGCGGCGAAGGCTCGCGGATTGCGCTGCCGGTGGTGCGCGAAATCATGACCGCCTATTTTGAATTGAAGCAGCGGCGCGGCGAACCCCTGCCGCCCCGCCCGACCGGAAATTAGAGGTGGCGGTTGTACAATTTGACGGAACGCCAATGGCTGCTGCTTAAATACTGGCTGCCGGCGCTGCTCAGCGGTGGCATCGCCTGGGGGCTGTTTGTGCTGGCCGAAACGCCGCTGGTGCGGGCTTCCGGGCTGGCGCTGGTCATCGTGGGGATGACGCTGGCGCTGCGCCGCATGGGGGCGCTGCTGGCCATCGCCGGCAGCCTGGCCCTGGCGCTGGCCCCGGCCTTCTGGTCACAGACCGGCGGCGGTGAAGGCAGCCCGGCGACCATCGTCATCGCCATCGCCGCGGCGGTGGCCGCCGTGCCCCTCAGCCTGGCCCTGCTGCGCCGCCCGTATCTCGCCCCGGGCATCGGCGTGGTGGTCTTCAGCGTCCTGTTCTGGAGCCAGATCGGCACGCCGCGCAGCATCCGCCTGACCAGTTTTGTGATGGGCTGGCTGGTCTTCCTGCTGATGGATATGCTGCTGCTGACCAACCCGCGCCCGGACGATGCCGCCCCCCCGCCCATCCTGCGGCTGAAAAGCCGGGACAGCGG
>JALOOI010000151.1 GCA_025454495.1 Anaerolineae bacterium | reverse complement strand
TCCAGGCTGCTGGCTTCCGTCAGCATGGGCCCGCGATCCACCCCGCGCGGGCTGTCGCCGGGGGGCAGCGGCGCAACCGCCGTCCACGGCACATCCTGGCCCGGGGCGGCTACCACCAGCGTGGGCACGGATAAAAAGCCCGTCCACGCCAGCACCCGCGCCCGTGCCTCCGGGTCCTGGTCGATGAACACTTCCCGGTAGGGCACGCCAAAATCGGCCAGCACGCGCTTCGCCGTGGTCACAAACGGGCAGCCCGCCGTGCGGGTGTACATCACAAGCTCATGGTTATGGTCAGGCTTATAGTCTGGCACACGTTTCACGGGCGGCTCCTCACAGGGGCGGACAAGGGTGGTACCCCGGTTATGCGCCGGGGGTGAGGGTGGGCAGCGCCGCGCCAGGGGTGGCCGTCAGCGCCTGCCCGGAAGGTTGATTTTGCGGCGCTAAAAAGCACAGCAGCCCCTCGGTGATGGCCCGGCCCATGTCATCCTGGCGCTGCGTCAAAATTTCCTGGTCATCCTTCATAAAACCCAGTTCGATGATGGCGGCGGGGGTGAGGGTGTGAATTTCCCGAAAATTGTGATAATCGGTCATGTCGATGGTGAGGTTGTAGCGCCGTTCCAGCCCGGTGGCCAGCCCATACGCATCGGCCACGCATTCGGCCAGCAGCGTATCCAGCCCGCCTTCCGGCCGGGCGGCGGCTTTGGCCACCAGGAAGCCGGAAACGCGCTCGCCCCAGTCTTTGCAGGTGTTGGCATGGATGGAGATGAGCGCGGCGGCCTGGTAATTGTCCAGGCGCGGGTCGAACTCATCCAGCAGATCGACGCTGTAGCCCTGGGCGCGTAAATTGCGGACGACGATTTGCGCCACGGCAAAATTGATCTCGGCTTCGGTCAAATACACCACGCCATCGCGCTCGCACACTGCGCCGGGGTCATTCTGCGGCCCGCGATGCCCGGAGACAATGCCAATGCGCCGCAGCCAGTTGGGGGTGGGCAGCGTGGTCGGCTGTGCCACGTACACCCCGGTGGAACGGGCAATTTGCAAATCCGAAGCCACCCGCGGATTGATAAAATCCGGCGCGGTGAACCAGGTGAAAATGGTGGAAGCCAGCCCGGCCGCGATGAGGACGACGAGCGCGGTACGCACAAACCCCCCGGCGATGCCCACCCGGCGGCGACGGCGGCGTTCCTGGCGGCGCTGCACCCGGCGCACGCGCTGCTCGGTCATGGCGGCATCGTCCATGGCATCGGCGGCGGCCAGGGTTGGGGCCGGGGTTGGGGGCGGCGGGGTGGTTTCCGGCGCGGGCGGGGCCGCCGGGCGCAGCGGGCGGGCGGGCGGCGCGGCCATCCGTTCCGGCGCGGCGGCGGCCGGCGCGGGCAGGTCTGGCACGGCGGGCGCGGGCTGTTCCGGCGCGGCGGGCAGCCCTTCCTCCGGGAACAGCGGCCGGCGGCGTAAACGCGGCGACGGCAGCGGCTGCTCCAGCGTGGAACGCAGCGGTTTTTCGGGCGCGGGCGGGTCGCTGTCCTCTTCCGGCGGCAGCAGGGCGCGGTCGCCGAACAGGGCCGCCGTCAGGTCAGCACCGGGGCGCTGCACATGCGGCCGGCGCGGCGCGGGCGCTTCGGGGGCCGGCCGCGGCTCCGGTGCCGACGGGGCCTGCGACCGCCGGGCCGCGGCCTGGCGCATCATCTCGACGAAAATCGTCGAGGCGGGCAAATCCGGCGCGTTCAGTGCGTCGTCGCTGCCGCTGTCATGTGGCTGGTTTTCCGGCGGATAATTGCGATTCTCGTCGGACATGCTGACCCCGGTTCACTGCACATATTCCTATTTTACGGTACCGCGCCCGTTTCGGCTACCGTTCACCTGGTACAAAGGCCGGGCGGCCCACCGGGGCGGCGGCCCGCCGGCCGCCGCCCCCGCTGCTGATCTGGCTTAGCGCGGTTGCCACTGCCCGCGCAGATGCAGGGCCTGCGGGTCACGCCCCCAGGCCAGCCGCTTCGCCCAGGTGGTGGGCCAGTCCCGCAGCGCGGCGGCCGTCAGGTGGCGGGTGCTGTGCAGGCGAAAGCCATAGGCCGCCAGCGCGGCCCGCGCCTGCGCCGCGCCCCCGGCCAGCGTGCAGCCGGCTTCGTGCAGGGCCCCGCCATTCAGCGCGATCTCCAGCGTGGCACCGGGCTGTGCCAGCGCCGCCAGCCCGGTGAGCAGCGCCGCGTCGGCCGTCAGCAGCCCGTGCAGCAGGCTGCCCCAGGGAAAAAAGATGGTCAGGTGCTGCGCCCGCCCGTACAGCAGCGGCGGCAGCGCCTGCGCCGCGGCGATGACGTAAAGCGTGTTGGGCAGCGCCCGCCGCGAAGTCTCGCGCAGCGCATCGCGGCAGGCATCAATGCCAATGACGAAACGCTGCGGCTGCTGCCGGGCGCTGTGCTGCACAAACCGGCCGTCGCCCGTGCCCAGGTCGATGTGGATGGCGGTTGCGCCGGCCAGGCAGCGCTCCAGCGCGGGCCCGTCCAGCCGGGTGCTGTGTTTGCCCCGGATAATCTCCATGATGGTCTGCTCCTGTTCTGTTCTGCCGGTCAAAGGGTGAGGGCGAACAGAACCGGGGGCGGTGCACGGGCACGCGAACAGACCCGGACGCAGGCGCTGCGTCAGGCACCGTCGAGATCATCGGGCTGAGGTTTATGGCGATAGCTGCGGAATCGAAAACAGGCCGCGGGGGCCGGGAGGGGGGCCGGGCGAAAACTTACGGCTTAGCAGGGCGGGCGGGCGACGTGGGTGGCACGCATCGCAGCAGGTCTTTTCCGCTGGGTTAAACGATACCCTGATGATAGCACAAAAAAGCGGCCGGCGCGGCCTTCAATCGCCGATCATCAGCGGCGCGGGGGTGAAAGGGCGCGGCGGCACGGCAAAATGTACTTCGATTTCGGCGATGCTGCCCGGCAGGCGGGCCAGCCGCCCGCGGATGGTGCCGGCAATCGCTTCGGCCTCGCCCACCGGCATGGAGGGCATCACCAGCACATCAATATCCACATGGGCGGCATCCAGCGTGCCCCGGCTGCGGGCCCGCGCAATGGCCAGCACGCCCGGCACATCCTCCAGCAGCCGCACAAGCTGCTCCGGTGGGTAGGGCGCGGCATCCACCAGCACGCCGCCGGACTGCCACAGAATTTGCAGCGCGGCCCGGCCAATCAGCAGCATCACCGGCAGCGCCACCAGCACATCCAGCCACCACCAGCCGGTCAGCGCCACCAGCAGCATCCCGGTCATCACCGACAGCGTGACGAAAACATCGGCGCGGGTATTTTTCGCATCGGCCAGCAGCACTTCGGAGCGCAACTGCTGCCCGCGGCGCATCTGGTAGCGGCTGACGCACACATTGATGATGAGCGTGGCCAGCAGCACCCCCAGGGTGAGGGGCGCAACCACCACCTCCGGCGCGTGCGCGGCCTGTAAGCGTTCCAGCGCCCCCCGGCCGATCTCCCAGGCGGTGAGCAGCAGCAGCCCGCCGATGAGCAGGGCCGCCAGCGTTTCAAAGCGGCGGTGGCCGTAGGGGTGCTGCGCGTCCGGCGGCTGCGCCGCGTAATGATTGGCGATCAGCCCGGCGATGTTGCCGGCGCTGTCGGTCAGCGAGTGCAGCCCGTCCGCCAGAATCGCCAGCGCCCCGGTCAGCAGCCCCAGGGCAATCTTGCCCCCGGCCACGGCCAGGTTCAGCAGCAGGGTGATGAGCAGGACTTGCCGTATGGCCTGGCGTGTGTGTGTGTCGATCATGGCGCAGCGCTCCCGACGATGGCAGCAACAGGGGTCTACAGGCAGCATACGCCCGCCGGGGGGCTTTCGGCAACGGGGAACAGAAATGTTCGGCCGGGGCGCGGCCGAAAGTTAGGGCGGCTGAAAAATGCCCCCCTACCGCCGCGCCTCCTGCGCCGGCTGAACCCCGGCCGCGGGCAGTTCGGGGGATGCGTCCGTCGCCAGCAGGCGGGCCGGGATGGCCTGCGCCTGTTCCAGCGCGTCACTTTTGCGCTTATCGCGCGGCTGTGACCACAGATGCCGCATGATGCTGGCGGTGATGATGCCCTGGGTGAGCGCGGCCAGCGCCAGGAAGATGCCCTGCGTGGCGATGCTCATATTGATCTGGAGCACGGTGCCGAAAACCAGGGCGCTGATGCCGCCGCCGGCGGCCCACAGCCAGGCATGGTGCACCCGGCGATGCAGCCAGAGGGACTGCGTGAGCGCCAGCGGCACGAACAGCGCCAGCATTTGCACCTCGATGCTGCTCATGCCGCCGAAGCGGTTGGCCCGCAGCACCAGCGCATACGCCAGCGTGGTGAGCGCCAGGCCCGCGCCACTGGAAACCAGCCAGCCGCGCATGGGCTGGCGCAGCCCGCGCCACACCACCCATTTTTGCGCCAGCGACATCAGCAGGCCCGGCACAATGCCGATCAGCAGCGCCAGCGGCAGCTCACTGGCCACCCGAAAATTGAGGATTTCCCACAGCCCCAGGGTGGTCAGCCACGCACCCACGCTGCCGCCCACCCACAGCGCCACAAACGCCCGGTAAGACAGCCGCCGTTCCGATTGGTTACGTTTGGTTTTTTCCATCCGCCGCCCCGCTGTGCGCTATGATGCCGGTCTGTGCTGAAAGACGCTGCTGGCCGCGTGATGGTTCCCTGGCGGCCAGCCCACCCGGTTAGCGCCGGTTGCGGTTTTGCATCTGCTCGCGGATGCGATCCAGCGTGCTGTGCCCGGTGCTGATGGGCGGCGTGCCGGGCGGCGGCGGGGGT
Organism: Anaerolineae bacterium; assembly: GCA_025454495.1. Lineage (GTDB taxonomy): Bacteria > Chloroflexota > Anaerolineae > Aggregatilineales > Phototrophicaceae > JALHOR01. The sequence goes on along the minus strand of JALOOI010000151.1, from coordinate 15,630 downwards.
GCCGCCTGAGCGTTGAACATGCCGGCGGCGGCCGTGCCGCGGAAGACCACCACGCCCCCCAGGGCCGCAATGCAGAAGGCCAGCGCAAAAATGCCGATCATGCGCTGCGTGGCCACATTCACCATGAACATCAGGAACAGCAGCACCACCCCCAGCGCGGTCATGCCGGCCACTTTCAGGCCGCGCATGGCGCTGTAACTGTTGCCCAGGCGCAGCACCAGCATCAAAATGCCGCCCAGTAAAATCCCCACCAGGCCGGGGCAGATCACCTGGAAGACGTTTAACGTCACATTGCGGTTTGTATCGGGGTCGGGCGCGGTGCCCAGCGACACATACACCACCACAAAGAACAGCCCCACCAGCCAGCCCAGGGCATAGCCGGGGTATTCCCGCAGGATGCTGAGCGACCAGTAGGAGAGCGCCGCAAACAGCGCCACCAGCACCAGCAGCACCAGCACCGGGCTGAGAAATAATTCGCGCAGAAAGTCTGCCAGTATCATTGCCACCTCATTCACCCGGCCGCGGCGGCCGGTTTAGCCTGCTGCCTTCATCATAACATGCTTCTACGCCGGCCGCGGCGGCTGCGGTGCCAAACACCCATCGGTTGGGGGGCCGCGCCCCCCGGCCGTCTTACTGCCCTGGGATCAAAATCTCCTGGCCGATGGCCAGCCGATCCGGGTTGGTGAGGTTGTTGGCATCCACAATGGATTGGATGGATACGCCATACTGCCGGGCGATGACGGACAGCGTTTCGCCACTCTGGACGACATGCACCACCGTACCGGCGGGCGGCGGGGTGGCCGGGGCGGCGGGGGCCGCCGGGCCGGGCGGCACGGTGGCGGCGGCACCGTCCCCGGTGGGGATGCAGTTGGGCAGGCGCAGCACCTGGCCCGGCTGAATGATGCTGTTTTCGCTGAGGTTGTTCTCGCGCAGCAGGTCGGCCAGCACCACATTGTTCCGCAGGGCGATGCGGTACAGGTTATCGCCGGCGGCCACCGTGTCGCTGCATTCACCGACGACCGGCTCATCCAGGTCGGTGGGGGTGGGCTGCAACTGGCTGCCCGGCAGCGGCGTAACCGTGGCGGTGGCCGAGGGCATCAGCACCTGGGCCGGGTTGCCCGTCACCGGGGTAATGACCTGGGGCGGGGTGGCGGTGGCCACGCCGACCGGCTGTACCGGCGGCGCACCCGGCGGTGTGGCGCTGGCCAGCGCGGGCGGCTCAATGATGATGATGGTGGCCGTGGGCGCGGCTTCCTGCCCGGCGGCGCTGCTGCTATCGGTGGCGGTGGCCCCCGGTTGCAGAATGAGGATGCTCTCCGTGGGCGAAGCCGCCGGCAGCGCTTCCTGCGTGGTCAGCGGCTGGCCGCTGTTGGGATCAATGATGGTGACGCTCTCGGTGGGCGTGGCCGGGATCACCTGGGCGGGGTCGCCACCCTGGTTGTTCACGGTCTGAAAACTATCCTCGGCCTGGCGGTAGCAGCCGGCCAGCACCAGCAGCAATATCAGGGGCCATACCAGCGGTCGTACTCGCATAGGGTCATCTTTCTACCGGCTGTGGTTGGTCTAACGATGATTATAGTCACAAATGGGCGTGGTGTGCAGGCGGCCCGCCGCACCCGGCGGCCGGGGCCGCGCCTTACATCACGCTGCGAATCGTCTCCAGCAGTTCGCCCTGGTCAAAGCGCGATTTCACCAGGTAGGCATCGGCCCCGGCGCGTAAGCCTTCTTCGCGCTGTTCCGGCTTGCCCAGGCTGGTGAGCAAAATGAGCGGAATATCGCGGGTGGCGGCATGGTTTTTCACCCGCCGCGCCAGTTCCAGCCCGTTCATCACCGGCATTTCCACATCGCTCACGATGACATCCGGGGTCACTTCCAGCAGCATATCCCAGGCTTCGCTGCCATTGATGGCCACGAACACCTCAAAGCCGACCGCCTCCAGGATATTTTTTTCCAGGGTGCGGGTGGTGATGCTGTCATCCACCACCAGCACGCGCAGCCGGCGGGCTTCGGCGCGGCTGCTGCCGGGCTGCACGCGGCGGCGCAGCGGCAGGGCCACGCCGCTGGCTTTGCGGACGAGATCATTCGCATCCAGGATGATGACCACCTCGCCCGACCCCAGCAGGGCCGCGCCGGCCACCAGCGGCGCATTTTCCAGTTCGCGCCCCAGGGGCTTCAACACCAGTTCCAGTTCACTGTACAGGGCATCCACCTCAAAGGCGATGGCCCGTTCGGCCGATTGCACGGCGACGATGGTCAACTGGCTGCCGCGCTCGCTGCTGCCGGGGATGTCCAGCAGGGCCCCCAGGGACACCAGCGGCATGGGGCGCTCGTTCACCAGGATCATTTCGCGGCCTTCGGCGGTGAAAATGGCCTGCGTGCTGAGCGTTTGCATCCGTAAGATCATGGTGGAGGGCAGGGCATAATCTTCTTCGCCCACGCGCAGCAGCACCGCCCGGATGCGCGTGAGCGAGACGGGCACGCTGAGGGTGATGCTGGTGCCGTGGCCGGCGCTGCTGTGCACGCTGATGCGCCCGCGCAGGCTCTCCACCCGGTCGCGCACAATATCCATGCCCAGGCCGCGCCCGCTGATGGCCGTCACGCTGTCGCTGGTGCTAAAGCCGGATTGGAAGATCAACAGGCGGGCTTCGTCGTCCGGCAGCGCGTCCGCTTCGGCTTCCGTCAGCAGGCCCACGGCGGCCGCTTTGCGGCGGATGCGCCCCAGGTTCAGGCCGCCGCCATCATCCGCCACCTGAATCACGATTTCGGTGCCGCGCTGCTCCACCCCCAGGCGAATATGACCGACGGGCGCTTTGCCGGCCGAGGTGCGGGCGGCGGGCGTTTCGATGCCATGATCGATGGCATTGCGCAGCAAATGCAGCAGCGGGTCTTTCAGCGCGTCCAGCACGATTTTATCAATTTCCACCGCCGCGCCACTCACTTCCAGTTGAATCTGCTTGCCCGTATCGCGGGCCAGGTCGCGCACCATGCGCTGAAAGCCGCCCACAATGGTTTCAAAGGGCATCATCCGCAGGCTGGACACGCTGGTTTGCAGGTTGTCGGCCAGGGTGGCCAGGTGCATATTATCGCCGGACATCAACCCGGCGAGCTGCGCCAGTTCGCGCCCGGTGGAATTGAGATAATCCTCGCTGGATTGCAAAAATTTGAACAGGATGCCCAGTTCGCCGGCGCTGTCCGTCGCCTGATCCTGCAAGCGCCGGGCCAGCCGGATATAGGCGGTGCGGACGGTGCGCCATTCGCGCCGCCAGCGGGCGTGCAGCCGCCGCAGGGTGTGCACGGCCGCCTGGCGGGCTTCGCCCTGCATCCGGGCCACCAGCAGTTCGCTGGTTTCGGCCAGCAGCGTATCCAGCTTGCTGACGGCCACGCGCACGGTTTCTTCCGGCGGGCGTAAAAGCTGCGTCGTGCTGCCGGTGCCTTCCGCTTCGATGGTGCGCTCGCCGGTGCTGGTGGTGGTTTCGCGGGCCAGTCCGCCCGACACCGCGCGGATTTCGGCCGTATCGGACGCGCGGGGCGTTTTATCCACCCGGCGCGGCGCGGCCGGCGGCGGGGCGGGCACGGGGTCGAGCGTGGTTTGCAGCAGCGCCGGCGGCGGTACCACGGGCAGCGCCGGCGGGGTGATGGCCCGCGCCTGAAGCGTGTTGCCCGGCGGCGGGGTGATGTGCTCCAGCGCCGCCAGCACCTGGTCGATCATGTCCGGGTCGGTGGCGGTATCCTGCATGGTGGACTGGATCAAATCCAGCCCGTCATACAGCGCGTCGGCCAGTTCCGGGGTGAGCGCCAGCCCTTTGTGCAGGCAGGCATGAAAAATTTCTTCCAGGTGGTGGCTAATCGCCTCGATGAGGCCATAGCCCACGGCCCGCGCCGCGCCTTTCATGCTGTGGGCGAGGCGGTTCATCTCGCGCAGCAGGGCCGCCTGCTCTGCGCCGGCGCTCATCTCCACTTTCAGCAGCGCGTCGTTCAGCCCGGCCAGATGCTCCTCCATTTCTTCGCGGAAGATGTGCATCAGGCTGCTGTCGGTGGCGGCGGGCGTGGTGAACTGGCGCGGCGCAGCGGGCGGCGGGGGGGGCGGCGTGATGACCGGCAGTTCTTCGGAGCCGCCGGTGGCGCGTTTGGCCGTTTTTTTGGGCGGCGGCGCTTTTTTAGGCGGCGCGGCCCGGGGGGGCGGGGTGGCGGCTTTTTGGCCATTGGTGGGGGGCGGGTTGCTGCCGGCCACCGCCACCAGGCGCTCCAGGCTGCCCAGAATCTCGGCCACGGCATCCTGTTCCGGCGGCGTGCCGTCCAGCGTCGTCTGGATTAAATCCAGGCTGTCATACAGCGCATCCGCCACCTCTGGCGACAGGGTGAGGCGGGCCTGCTGCACCGCATGGAAAATTTCTTCCAGATAATGGCTGACCGTCTCCACCAGGCCATAGCCCACCGCCCGTGCCGCGCCTTTCATGCTGTGCGCCAGGCGGTTCATCTCGCGCAGCAGGGCCGCCTGCTCTGCGCCGGCGCTCATCTCCACCTTCAGCAGCGCGTCGTTCAGCCCGGCCAGGTGATCTGTCACTTCTTCCCGAAAAATATTCAGCAGGTCGTCGCTCATGCTGCCTCACACGAAAAGTCGCCCGGTGTGCTGGCGGTCGCGGTCACGGTTACGGTCAGGGTCAGGGTCAGGGTTCCATCACGAACAGCGCATCCACCGGCAGTTCCAGGCCGGGGAACAATGCCGAAACATCCAGCAGGTCGCCGGGCTGGTAGAAGCGGGGCGCGTCTTCGCTGCGGCGATACTGCACCACCTGGCGGCGGGCCGGGTAAATGACCCACACTTCTTCGCTGCCGGCGGCCAGGTATTCGCCCACCAGTTGCGTAAAATAGGCGTTGCTCTGCCCCGGCGAGGCCACTTCCACCGCCAGGTTGGGCGCACCTTCAAAATCGCCGTTGGGGTCATAATCGGCCGGGATGCGCCCGGCCTTGGGGTCATAATCGGCCGGGATGCGCCCGGCCCGCAGGAACGAAAAATCCGGCTGGCGGGCGGTAATCACTTTTTTACGGCCCCCCGCCAGGATATAACGCAGCCCGTCGGCGAAGGCCCAGCCGCTTTGCCGGTTGATGACATACGCCCGGATATGCTTAAACAGATTCTGGATAATGATAAGATGAAATAGAGTCATATCGCGCTCACTGACGATGACGACGGCATCTTTGACTTCCACACGCAGGTCTTCACCATAGGCCCACAGCGTCTCCTGGGTGATGCTGGATTCCGTCACCGGCAGCGGCACAATCTCGGCTTTGTCCGGGGGAAACACGATTTCGGACATGGCCCGGTCATCCTTCAAACTTCAAGCCCTTCAGGACATCGTTCACTTTGCCGGCGGCATCGCGCAGGCGCTGCACGCTGCCTTCCACCTGCATGGTGCTGCTGACGGTTTCGGTGGTGGCGTGTTTGATCGTCCGCATCGCGCCCGTCAGTTGATCCATGCCGATGGTTTGCTGGCGGGTGCTGGCGGCGATTTGCATGGCGGCCATGGCCGCGTCTTCGATGGCTTTGGCCAGTTCGTTGATGGCTTCGCCGGCTTTGTTCACTTTTTGCTGGCCGCTGTCCACGCCTTTGCTGCCTTCTTCCGTCACCATCACGGCGCTGTTGGTGGAGCGCTGAATTTCGCCCAGGATTTCGCGCACCTGCACGGTGGCATCGCGGTTCTGGTCGGCCAGGTTGCGGACTTCCATGGCCACCACGGCGAAGCCGCGCCCTTCTTCACCGGCGCGGGCGGCTTCCACCGAGGCATTCAGCGCCAGCATTCGGCTCTGGTCGGCCAAATTGTTCACCGTGGCGATGATCTCGCCGATCTGCTGCGTATGTTCGGAGAGCACCAGGATATTATCGGCGATGTCTTCCACGCGGCGGCGGATGACTTCCATGCCGTCCACGGTTTCGCGCACGGCTTCCAGCCCATTGCGCGAAATATCGACCGAAAGCTGCGCGGTTTCGGCCACGCTCTGCGCCCGTTCTGCCGTTTCCGTCACGGTGGCGCGGACTTCGTTCACGGTGGCGGTGGTTTCGGTGACGACGGCATCCTGCTCGTTGGCCATGATGATCTGGCGCGAGGTGGCATCCAGAATCGCCTGGGTATCCGCCTCCACGCGCTGCATGGCCCGGTTAAAATTCCGCAGAATGTTCTGGAAATTCTCCAGCGTGCGATTCATCACCTGGGCCAGGTGGGCCAGCATGTGCCCTTCGCGCCCGGTCATCTGCTCCGGTGCCTGCAGGCGCAGCCGCAAATCCCCGCCAGCCACCTGGTCCAGCGTGCTGGCATAGGCCTGGAGGGCGCTTTCCAGCCGATTATAGGTGAGGTTGTACAGGACGATGCCGGCGGGCAGCCCCACGACGAAAAAGGCCAGCACCGGCGCGGCAAAAATATACGCGCCCACCGTCCCGGTGCCAAAATACACCAGCAGCGCCAGCGCCAGCACCGGCAGCGCCGCCACCAGGGCGGTGTACACCACCACCCGATTCAACACCAGGGTAATCGTCCCCTGTACCGCCGTCGGATTAGCTTCCGGCATGGTCATCGCCTCCCCCCATCATCAGACGCTCATCGCTCAATAGCTGCTCAATATCCAGCACCACCATACGCCCCAGGGTTACGCCGCGGGCATAATGCATCTCCACCGGCTCCACGGCAATGGTGGGGATGGTCATCACATCTTCGATGTGGTGGGCCACCAGCGCCACCTGCAACCCGGCGGCTTCCACCAGAATCAGCTCATCGGGCGCGTCGTCCTGCACCACGATGATGTTGAAGAAGAAGCGTAAATCCACCACACTGCTGATCTGGCCGCGCACATTGACCACCCCGCGATAGAAGGGCGGCACGCCCGGCACCCGGGTGAGGCGCGTGAGGTGGCGCACGCCGCGCACGGCGGCCACATCCACCGCGTAACGCTCCGTCCCCAGGCTAAAGGTGAGGACGTGATACACATCTTCTTCGCTCAGCACGCGGTACGAGGTGGTGCCGGCGGCATAATTTTTCGCCCGCTGCTGCAACCGCTCCGCCAGCGCCTGCTGCTGCTGCGCCGGGTCTTCCGGGTTAAGCTGCGCCAGCAGCGCCTGCCAGTCAATGGTGGTCAGGGGTTGGTCAAAATCGCTCATGATCGGCTGTCCTGGCTTCCTGCACTGTGGCAAGTATAGCATGAATGGCCGCTTCTGCTGCCGGCGGAAGCCACCCTGCCGCCGGGGGCCGCCGCGGGATCGTCTGTTGCGCGGGCGGCGCGGGCTGTGGCATGATTGCCGGGTGCTATCATCGCCTGGAGCTGCGCCATGACCTTCCGCCTGCATGACCTTGCCGACCGCATCGAACAGACTTTGCACACCTATCGCCCGCTGCCGGTGCCGGCCGCCTGGGGTGCTGAACTCATTTTTCCGCACTATGGCGGCCTGTCGCTGCGGAATGTGCCGCACAGCATCGCCGCGCTGCTGGGTGCGCCGCTGCCGGGCAGCGCCCCGCTGGATGAGCAGGTGTGGGGCGGCGAACGGCCGGACATACAGTTTGACCGGGTGATCGCCTTCCTGATGGATGGCATGGGCTATCGCCATGTGCAGCGGCTGGCCGCCGAAGATGCCGAAGCCCACGCGCTGCTGGCGGATTTGACCGACGGGCGCGGCCCCGTGCCGCTGACTTCCGTCCTGCCCAGTACCACCGCCGTCGCGCTGACCACGCTGTGGACGGGGGCCGCCCCGGCTGCCACCGGCATCACCGGCACGTTTACTTACCTGCGGCCGTGGAGCATGATCGGCGATATGCTGCGCTTCGCCCCGGTGCCTGGCGGCAGCCCGGCGGATACGTTTGTGCAGTGGGGGGTGAAGGCAGAAGAATTCGTGCCGGTGCCGGGCGTGGCGGAACAACTGGCCGCGCAGGGGGTGACGACGCATCTGCTGCTGGCCCACAACCTGTCCGGCACCGGGCTGTCGCGCATTTTGCACCGCGGCATCGCGCAGCGCCATACCCACATGGGCTACAGCGATTTTCCGCTGCGCCTGCATCATCTGCTGCGCCAGACGGCCGGCCAGCGCGGTTACATCGGCGTGTATCACCCCGGACTGGATACGCTGGCCCACGCTTACGGGGCCCATAATGCCTTCACCGCCGGCGAAATTAAAACGTACCTGCGCCACCTGCGCGATATGCTGGCTGACCCCGCCGTGCGCGATGGCCGGACGCTGTTCATGCTGCTGGCTGACCACGGCCATTACGACGCGCCGCAGCCAATTAACCTGAAGGATGATCCGCCGGCGGCCCCCCTGCGCGACGCGCTGCACATGAGCCTCACCGGCGATGAACGCCTGGCCAATGCTTACCTGCGCCCCGGCACGCTGGAGCGCGTCACCGCCACCCTGGCGGAACACTATGCCGACCGGCTGACCTGGCTGGAGACGGAGGCCGCGCTGGCGGCCGGGGTGTATGGCCCGGCCGTCCCGGAGGCGCACCGGCACCGCCTGGGCGACCTGGTGCTCATCCCGCGCCTGGGCTGGAAACTGCGCGACCCGGTGCTGCCGCCGCTGCCCCTGGTGAGCGTCCACAGCGGCATGGATGCCTGGGAAATGCTCATCCCGTTTTTGTGGCAGGCGCTTTAAGCCGGGTGGCGTACCCGGCCATCGCCGCGATCAACCGTTAGCGTCGCCTTTGTACATTTGCATAGATTTATGCAGATTTACCAGAGAAAACCACAGACAGCCGCCCGCCGCTGTGCTACACTGGGGCCAGGTAGCGTAAAGGTTGATTGTGATGGAATTTGTGACTCCGGCGTTTGTGATGTCGGTGATTTCGGCCGCCACCACCGGCGTATTTACCCTGCTGGTGCTGCGGCGCTGGTGGCAGCATCCGCGCCGCCCGCCTTATTTGCTGGCCTGGGGCATCGGCCTGGGCATGTATTTCGCCGGCACCCTGAGCCAGGTGGTGCTGGCGCTGGTGTGGAGTCCGTTCTTCTTCGCCACCTGGTACTGGACGGGGGCGCTGATGGTGGCCCCGTGGCTGGGCCAGGGCACCGCCTATTTGCTCATCCGGCGCGGCAACATCGCCCGCAACATTCAAATGGCGCTGCTGCTGGTGATGTGCATGACCTTCCCGTGGACGCTGTTTTTTACCCCCTTCAACCCGCAGGCGTGGCACCCCGGCGCGGATATGACCGTCATCTACCGTGACCACACCGACGCGGCCGGCAACCTGGTACCCGGCATCATGCCCGGCGAATCGCGCGGGACGGTGCGCTTTTTTTCGCCCATTATGAATGTGTGGGGCACGGTGCTGCTGGTGGGCGGGGCCATCTATTCGGCGCGGGCCTTCCGCCGCCGGGCCATCCTGCGTAACCGGGTGATCGGCAACTGGTTCATTGCGGCCGGGGGGCTGCTGCCGGCCCTGGGCGGGGTGCTCATCCGCCTGGGGGATCCGTCGTTGAAATACCTGGGCGAAATGGGCGGCGCAATCCTCATTTTCATCGGCTTTGTGTACACCACCAGCGTCCCGGACAAAGAGGACGCGCCGGCGGTGCCGGTGGCGGCGGCGGGCCTGCGCCAGGACACCCCATGACCCGCCAGACGCGCCCCATCGTCCCCTTTAATGATCGGGTCGCCGGTATTTCGCTGCGCTGGCTGGATTACGCGCTGGGCTATGCCATCGGCGCGTTCATCCTGGCGGCGCTGGTGCAGGCGCTGCGCTTTGATGACCCGCAGCTTTACAGCGTGCTGCGCCACCTGCACAACCACCTGGGGCGGTTTACGCTGGCGGTGGCGGTCTTCATGTTCGGGCTGTCCCTCTATATCGGGCTGGTGCGCCGGGCGGATGTGCGCCCCTATTTTCGGCGCGGGGTGTACCTGTGCGTGGGCATGATGCTCGTGGAAGCGGCCATGGGCGCGGTGCTGTATTTTGCCCTGGGCGCACGCCCGCGCGATGAAGCGCATTTGATCTATGGTGCGGGCACGGTGCTGGCGCTGCCCTTCTTCATCTATGTGGAGACCACCGCCCCCAAACGGCCGGCCCTGGGCAGTTATATGTGGGGCTTCGGGCTGCTGGCCGGCATCATCATCCGCTGTTTGCAAACGGGCCCGCTGTAATCGCCCGCGGTGACGCATTCTGCATGATCCGGCCCGCATAAAATATGATTAAATATTAAAAAAGATGCTGCCGGGCAGCGGGAGATGGGCCCATGAACGAACTCCAGACGGCCACCGGCCTGCAACAGGCCGACCTGGCGGCGCAGGTGGCCTTTGCCATTCAGGGCACGCTGATCGTGTTTTTTGTGGTCGCGCCGGTGCTGGGCTGGCTGCTGGCGCGGGGGGTGGCCCGCCGGGCCAATGCGGTGCTGGCCTGGTGCTGCGCGGTGCTGGTGGTGCTGGTGGGCAGCTTTGGGCTGAACTGGCTGCTGCGCCGGGCCATTCCGCCGGCCCAACTGCCGGATGTGGCGGTGCACGGGCTGAGCCTGGCGGCGGCGCTGGCGAGCGGGCTGCTGCTGGCGCGGTACTTGCTGTGGCTGCTGGCCGAACCCGGCAAAGCCCCCTGGGTGATCGAACATGAGCAGTTGCAGGATGATGAACTGCTGCCCTTTGAACGGCGGCGTAAACTGGAGATGGCGCGGCGTAAAAAGCTGCGCGGCGGCTGACCGGGCCGGGCCGCCCCTTACCCCGGCCGGCGGTGCGCCGCGATGATGGCTTTGTAGCCGTCGGCATAGGCGGCGATGACCTTTTCCGCTTCAAACGGCAGCGCCGCCTGCCGCCCCGCCTGCCCGATGCGCTCATGCAGCGCGTCATCGGTCAGCAGCCGGCTGATTTTGGCCGCCAGTTCGGCCGGGTCGCGGTCGAACAAAAAGCCATTTTCGCCGTCGCGGATGATTTCCGGCATGATGCCCACGCGGGTGGAGAGCACCGGCACGCCGCAGGCCATCGCTTCCAGTGTCACGCGCGGGTTGCCCTCCACCGTGGAGGCGCACACCAGCAGCCGGGCCGCCCGGTAGACGGCCGCCATGCCGGCGGCATCGGCCACGCGCGGCAGCCGGATGAGGTGCTGTTGCAGCCCGTGCCGGGTGCCGAACTGCCGCAGCCAGCCTTCCATGTCGCCTTCGCCGCGAATGGCCAGCCGGGCTGCCGGGTGCTGTGCCACCACCCGGCGAAACGCCTCCAGCAGCAGATCAATCCCCTTGTTGGCCGCCAGCCGCCCCACAAACAGCACTTCGTACTGCGGCTGGGCCGGAGCCGGCTGGAAGACATCCAGATCCAGGTACAGCGACGACAGCACATGAATCCGGGCGGGGGGGATGCCCAGGCGGTGCAGCAGCGGCGGCACTTCCTGCCGGTTGACCACGCGAAAGGCCGCCACATGCCCGGCGGCCCAGGGCAAATACCAGCCGGCGGCGGCCCGCCAGGCTTTTTCGCGCCAGGTGAGTGCCAGCGGGTAGCCTTCGATGTGGTGAATTTCGCTCACCAGCGGCACATCGCGCCCGCGCAGCAGCCACCAGGCCCCCAGGCCGTTGTAGAAAAAGCCAAAATCGTGGCTGACCACCAGATCATAGGGGCGCTGTGCCAGCAGGCGGCCGCCCGCCTGGCGGATGAACAGCGGCTGCCAGGCGCGGTGCCAGGGCGAAGGCTGCACGTACACATTGCCGTACAGCGTGCGGGCCGTCGCCCCCGGTGCAGCCGGTGTCAGAATATCCAGCCGCGACCAGTGCCGGGCAAAGCGTTGCAGCATGGCGGCGAATGCGCCGGTGTGCCCCCGCGCAATGGATGAGTCACCGCTGAACATGAGCAAATTCAAAAGGGTTTATCCTGTGGTGGTGAGTGTGGCCGGCGCGTGCTATTTTCGCCACGCTGGATTATGATAATGCTGCGCGTGCCGGCCAGCGCCGTGCCGCAGTCGCAGAGCATCCTCTCAGGAGCAGGCCCCGCATGGCTGTCAATGCATTATACACAGCTTCACCCCCCAATGCGCTGGATCATCTGGTGCTGGATGTGCCGCGGCTGTATGCCACCCATCCGCCGGGGACAGGCAGCGGGCGGCTGGTGGCGCAGCGCCATCTGCGGCGCATGTATCGCTATGCGCCGCTGCCACTGGCGCAGCGGGCGGCCCTGTGGCGCTTCTTCCGCCAGACGCGCGTGGACCTGGACTGGTTTTACGAATTTATGCCGTACTGGTCGCAGATACTCGGCGGGCGGCCCTTTTACCTGGTGGACGACTTTTTGTTCATCAAGAACTGGTATCGGCTGCGCTTCCAGCAGGCGGCCGTCAGTGAAGACTCGGCCGCGAGCCACCTGGAGGCGTGGCAGCGCCCGGAAGTGCTGTATCAACTGCTGCATCTCGTCACCCGTGAAGCCGTGGTCGATCATTTGCCGGTGCTCACCTGGCTGGCGAAACGCGCCCGCCGCCCCTTCACCCTGCTGGAATTTGGCTGTGGTACGGCCCCCATCACCCGGCTGAGCCGGACTTTCTTCCGCCCGCGGCCCGATCAGCATTATGTCATCAGCGATCTGGCGACGCTGGCCATGCATTACGCGGCCTGGCGCTTTGGCCGTGAGCCGGGCATCACCCCGCATCTGCTGCAACCGCAGGACGATTTCGCCCTGCGCCTGGAGCAGCGGTTTGATGTGATTGTGTGCCTGACGGTGTTTGAGCATCTCAATCGCCCGCTGGAGACGGCCCGCGCCTTCTATGAACACCTGCGGCCCGGCGGCTGGCTCATCTTCGATTACATCAAAGGCGAGGGGCACGGGCTGGATACGGCGGCCGGCGTGCAGGAACGCCCGGCCACGCTGGACTACCTGCAAAGCCACCTGAAGCTGCTGCACGGCACCATCAACCCGGCCACCAGCCTGGGGCTGTGCGTGCTGCAAAAACCAGGCTAAGCCGCTGGCTCTAGCCACCCGGTGGCCGCGGCGTTACACTGACCGCATCCATTGCTGTGAAAGCCGATGCCACCATGCGTTTAAAAGTGCTGGGCAGCCTGTTTTACCTGTTCTATTATCTGGCCACCGGCAGCCTGCTGCCCTACCTCAATCTGTATTATCAGTCCATTGGCCTGCCCGCGCCGCAGATCGGGCTGCTGGCGGCGCTGCTGACGCTGGCCATGCTGGTGGCCGCGCCGCTGTGGGGGTCGCTGGCGGATGCGCGGCGGGTGCATCGGCCGCTGCTGTTCGGGGCGCTGCTGGCGGTGCTGCTGCCGGCCGCGCTGCTGTCCCAGGCGCAGGGGCTGGTGTCGCTGGCGCTGTCGGTGCTGGCCCTGGGGGTGCTCATCGCGCCGGCCATGCCCCTGGCGGATAGTGCCGTCATCAGCGGCCTGGGGGACGAACGCAGCGCTTACGGCCGGCTGCGGCTGTGGGGGGCGGTGGGCTTCGCGGCCGGGGCCTGGGGCACCGGCGAAATCGCCCGCGTGGCCGGTCTGCCGGTGATTTTCCCCATTTACCTGCTGCTGCTGCTGCCCTGCGCCATCGTGGGCGGGCTGCTGCCGGCCCCGGCCGGCACCCTGAATGCTCCGTTCTGGCGCAGCATGGGGCAGTTGCTGCGGCACCCCGGCTGGCTGCGCTTTCTGCTGAGCGTGACGCTGTTCGGGACGGTGCTGTCCCTCGTCAACAATTACTACAGCCTGCATTTACGCAGCCTGGGCGGCGATGAAGCGTTGATCGGCTTTGCGGTGGCGCTCTCCGCCGTGAGCGAACTGCCCATCTTTGCGCTCTCGGCCTGGCTGCTGCGCCGGTACACGCCGGCCACCCTCATCCGGGTGGCTTTTGCGGTGCTGCTGCTGCGCAGCCTGCTGTATGCCACGCTCCAGAGTCCCTGGCTGGCGGTGCTGGTGCAGCTTTTGCACGGCCCCACCTTCGCGCTGCTGTGGACGGCCGGCGTGCTGTATGCCAGCCAGATCGCGCCGGCGGGGCTGGGGACGAGCGCCCAGGCGTGGTTTAGCACGGCCATGTTCAGCCTGGGCGGCATTGCCGGGGCGCTGCCGGGGGGCTACCTGTATCAATCCTTCGGGGCCGGCGGGCTGTTCCTGGCCGGGGCGTGCATTGCGCTGGCGGGCAGCTACCTGTTCACCGGGGGCCGGCGGGGCAAAGCCAAACGCGCCGGCCCACCCCGCCACGAACCGGCCGCTTAAGCCGCACCCCCCTGCACGGCCGGGCGCACCTTGCGCGGCCCGCTCAGGCTGAGCGACAGCCCGGCCGCCACCAGCCCCAGGATGGCCGCCGACACAAAAATGAGGTGATAATCCCCCAGCAGATCACGAAAGAAGCCGCCGGCGTAACTGGCGATGCCCGCGCCGATCATGTGTGAGCAAAAAATCCAGCCGTAGAGCGTGCCCAGCGAAGCCCGCCCGAAGCGCTGCGCCGTCAGGTTCACCGTGGGCGGCACCGTGGCCACCCAGTCCAGCCCGTAAATGATGGCGAAGATCAGCATCCCCTGCATTTCCAGGATGAACGGCAGCGCCGCCAGCGACAGCCCGCGGAAACCATAATACATGGCCAGCAGTTTACGATTGTCGTAGCGGTCGCTCAGCCAGCCGGAGGCCAGCGTGCCGAAGATGTTCATCACGCCCATCACGGCCAGCGCCCACGAAATTTCGGCCTCCACGAAGCCATGTTCCAGCGAGTGGGGCAGCAAATGCGTGCCCACCAGGCCATTGGTGGTGTAGCCACAGATGAAGAAACTGCCGGCCAGCAGCCAGAAATCACGGGTGCGGATGGCTTCGGCCAGCGGGGTGCGGCGGGTGTCGCTGGCGGCGCTGGCGGCCGTGGCGGTGCCCAGGGGTTTTAGCCCCACATCCTCCGGCCGGTCACGCAGGAACAGCAGCACCGGGATGAGTACCAGCGCCGCCACCGCGCCCATCAGCCCGAAGATGGAGCGCCAGCCGCCTTCATTCACCAGCAGGATGAGCGACGGCACAAAGATCAACTGGCCGGCCGCCGAAGCCGCGCCGAACAGCCCCAGGATGACACCGCGATAACGGTTGAACCAGCGCGTGGCGATGGTCGCCCCCAGCACGCCGGAGATGGCACCGGTACCAGCGCCCACCAGCAGCCCCCACAGCAAATGAAGCTGCCACAGCTCGCGCAGCCCGATCAACAGCGCCAGCCCGATGGCGTTGAGCGCGGTGCCTGCCAGCGTCACCCGGCGCGGCCCAAAGCGATCCATGAGCGTGCCGCCCAGGGGGCCGCCCAGGCCAAAAGCGAACAGGCTGATGGCCACGGCAAACGAGATGCTGGCGCGATCCCAGCCAAATTCAGCTTCCAGCGGCCGGATGATGACCCCTGGCGCGGTGCGAATGCCGGCGGAGACCAGCAGCGCTGCAAACGTGACAGCGACGATGAGCCAGTAGCGGTTCGGTTTCATGGTGCCCTCTGCGGTGGCGATGTGTACCGGTCAGCAGCCTGGCGGGCCTGGCGGCCCGGCGCAGGTGCCTGTGGTTCAGCATAGCGCAGAATGGTGCTGCCACGCCATAAGTCCACTGATGCAGCCGCCGGTAAGAGAAGACACTTAGATCACAAATTGGCGGTGCGGGGGGAGAAGGGGTGCAGAGATGCTACTCATACGGCTTATTTTACAGGTTTGCACAATATATTTTTAATTACAATAAAATAAATATAAAAATTATTCTTTT
>JALOOI010000010.1 GCA_025454495.1 Anaerolineae bacterium | reverse complement strand
CGGTTTGCGCCGCCAGCCGCACGGCCAGCAGCGCCAGCCACAGCGCCGCATAGCCCGCGGCCCACACCAGCCGGGCGGCCCGCGTTTGCACGCCGAACAACGCCCGGATGAGCAGCGGCAGCAGCAGCACAAAATCCCATGACCACACGTAAGGGGTGATGATGACCGTCAGCGCCAGCGTCTGGCGCATGGCTGCGTCCGGCGGAATGCGCCGCCACCGACGCACGGTGACGGCCAGCGCGGCCAGGGCCAGCAGCGCCCACAGCAGGCTGCCCGCTGTCCCGGCCATGGCCCGCAGCCAGAACAGCAGCGACGGCTGCAACCACACGGCATTGCGCCCCTGTGCCCACAGGAAGCCTTCCAGCCAGCCGGGGAAGGCCAGCCACAGCGGCAGCGTGAGCAGGGCACACCACAGCGCCAGCCACAGGGCGAAATACCCCGCGCTGCGCCCGCCGCCCCGCTGATGCAGGGCCGCCAGCAGCCCCGGCAGCACCAGCAGCACGAGCTGCGGTTTGCCCGCCGCCAGCGCCAGCAGCAGCGCCAGCCACGGCAGCGCCAGCCCGCGCCGCAGCCCTTCCGCGGCCAGCAGGCACAGCAGCACGGCCACCAGGCTGTACTGCCCCAGCAGCACATGGGACACCAGCGGCGGGAACAGCAGCACCGCCCCCAGGCACAGCGCCAGCCACAGCGGCGCGGGCTGCGCCTGGCGCATACTCAGCAGCAGCACCCCGGCCAGCGCCCCCAGGCACAGCACCAGCCACAGGTTGGCCGCCACCGGCAGCGGCAGCGCCCCGGCCGCAAAAAACGTCCCGATCACCATCGGCAGCCACACGCTGTTGGCATCGTACAGCCGGTCGATGCGGTAGGGGCTTTCCCCGGCCAGCAGCAGGTGCGCCGGCCCCCACAGATTATTGCGAAAATCCCACGCCCAGGTGCTGCTCTGGCGCACGTCAAAGGGTAAATAGGCCGTGCTGAGGATGAAATGCAGCGTCGCCAGCAGCAGCAGCGCCGCCAGCCCCAGCAGCAGGCCGCGCCGGGCGGGGGTCAGTGTTTGCCATTCATTAAGCATGGTTTAAAGGATAACCCCTGTCACCTGTTATGACCTGTTACGGGCCACCACGCCCGACGTTTCACCGCCGGATCATGAGAAACCTGTGACATTTGTCACACAGTCTGCTATACTGCCGATTGACGTGGAAGAATCATCAGGAGGTGCTACCTTGCCAGACATGCAAAAAATGCAGCCCTGTGCGCGCTGCGAGCAAGAATTACCTGAAGTCTTCTTCGATACCGCCAGCGCACTGTTTTGCAAACGATGCACCCACGAAATCAACGACATCCTCCGCAGGAAATATTCCATCATCGAAGCCGCCCACTTTCGCGCCCAGCTCCGCCAGTCATCGCGCCGGCTGAAACGCCGCTTTGCCGCGATTGGGGCTGTGACCGCCGCCGCCGGCGATTAACAGAGCGCCGCACAGGTCGCAGCAGCACGGAAGACCGGCAGAGGTCGGGGGCTGCCGGGAGGAGAGGGCATGTCGGAGGGACATGCCCTTCACGCTTCTACCGGGGTTAGCTCAACCTCAGGGCGCGGTGAAGCCCGTGCGCTTATGGGTGCCATCGCAAAACGGCTTATTGGCCGAAGCCCCGCAGCGGCACAACCACACCTTCTTACCCTGATACACGGCTGCGCCATCACTGCTGTGCAGGCTAAAATCTCCTTCCACCAGCACCGGCCCATCCACCTGCGGCGTAATCGTCAGCGCCGCCGCGCCCGCCAGCCCCGCGTCCGATTTGTGTAAATTCTGTGCCAGCGCATCCCCGGCGGCAAAACCGGCCGGCCCATGGCTGTTGTCGCACAGCGGCTTATTGTGCGACACGCCGCAGCGGCACAGCGCCACGCGCGTATCTTCCAGCAGCGTCTCCCCGGCCGGGTTCTTCACCGTCACTGCCCCGCGCACATAAATGGGGCCATCCGCCACAATGTGCAGGCTGGCGTGTTCCGCCGGCGCTTCGGCCGGGCCGCCATCTTTGCGGGTGTAGTGCAGCGCTCCGGTGGGGCAGTGTTCAATGGTGGTGGCCACCGCCGCCGCCGGTGCATTCTGCGGCTGAATCCACGGGCGGCGGGTGGTATCGAACACGTCGCGCAGGCGATTCACGCATTCCGCCGCATGGATGCAGCGCCGGGTGCTGTAGCTCACCTCAATCGACTCAGAATCGTAAGTACGCAGTTTGTCGTCCGTCATTGCCTGCCGGCCTCCCGTTTACAGTGATCGACGCGGCTCATTTGACCGCAAAGCCGCCCGGATTGCAATCACTGCTCACCGACGACTCACCCCGTGACAGCGGCGGCGATGATGGCTTCCGCTTCGATTTCTACCAGGTAATCGGTGCCGATGAGGGCGCTCACTTCGACCATGGTATTGGCCGGGCGAATGTCCGCAAACACTTCCTGATGCGCCCGCCCCACCGCCTGCCACAGCGCGGCATCGGTGACGTAAATGCGCGTGCGGACGACATCGCCCAGGGTGGCCCCCGCCTGGTGCAGGGCGCGTTCAATTTTTTGCAGGATGTAGCGGCTCTGGGCGTAGGCATCGCCCGGGCCCACCACCTGGCCCGCGTCATCGGTGGCGGTGGTGCCGCTGACGTGGACGATGTTCCCCACGCGCACGGCCCGCGAATAGCCGACCAGCGGCTCCCACACGGTGCCGGATGAAATCGTCTGTCGCTGTGTCATCAGTTTTGCGTCTCCCCGGATGCTCATTGTTGAATGTACAGCAGCGCATGATACTGGCCGGGTGTGCCGGCGGCCATCAGCAAAAAGCGGCCCTGCCAGGTGCCGCCTTCGGTATCCGGCAGCGTCCACAGGCTGAGGGCGAAGGTACCGCCGGCTTCGGCGCTCACCTGCGTCCAGCCGGCCGCCTGAAGCTGAAGATTATAATCCGCGGCGATCTCGGCCAGCGGGCGCTCGCTGCTGAGCGTGGCCGGGGCCGAAGCCACCGGCGCTTCTGGCGTGTAAAACGACAGGCCGCTGGTGTTGTTTTGCAGCGCCACGCCGGGCGGCAGCGCCAGCATGGGGATCAGCCGATACGGATCGACCGTGATCGGGGCAATCACCGCCTGGCACTGAAAGCTATCGGCGGGGATTTGCACATTGAGGGTGATGATATTGGTCTGGGTGCCGGCGGCAAACGCATCCAGGGTGATGTTGGCTTCGGTATTGTTCAGGCAGAAGCTGCCGAAAGCGCTGGCGGTGGGGTCAAAACCGCCGCTGGTGGTGGCATCGGACTGGATGACCGTCCAGCCGGCGGCCGTCAGCGCGTCGCGGTAGAAGGTCATCACATCGCCGGGGGTGCTGCCATCCAGCGCAATTTCGTAAAAGGTGCGCCCTTCGGAGGAGGGGCGGGTGATGCTGCCCACCAGGCGCACGGCCGGCGGCAGCGGCAGGGCGAAGGGCAGTTCCGGCGGAAGCTGCGCCACATACACGCTCACCGACAGCGGCCCGCCC
This sequence comes from Anaerolineae bacterium, assembly GCA_025454495.1. Taxonomy (GTDB): domain Bacteria; phylum Chloroflexota; class Anaerolineae; order Aggregatilineales; family Phototrophicaceae; genus JALHOR01. Next base: position 31,830 of record JALOOI010000010.1, on the reverse strand, counting down.
ACCGCCCGCGCCAGGCGGGCCAGGTACGTCCGCAGCGCCGCATCATCCCCGCCGATCACCGCGCCATCCTGCGCCAGCGCCCGTCCGCCGCTCCCAGGTGCCATCGCCAGCAGCACCAGCAGCAGCGCCACCAGCAGTCCCACTATTCTCCGTCGCCCCATGTGCCTGTCCCTTTCGTGGTTATCGGTTTCGTCAGGCTTCATTATAGCCCATGCCGTCCGACTGAAGTGTCCGCGTCGCAAAATTGATCACTGCACGGGTGGCCAGCCAAAAATCGCTCCCCAGAATACCATCCAGCGGCAAACCATAATCCATCGCCCCCATCTGAATGGTAAAGGGCGCTGCCTGCAAACCACCGGCCTCCAGGCGATCAATTTGTTTTTGGATAACCCGTTCAATGCCTCCCACACCGCGCATGGTACGCAAAATATCCGTTTCATGCATATAAACCAGATCATCGGTTTTGAAAACGCAGGCCGCAGCACCTGTATCAATCAGCACGCGCTCCAGGGTGAGGCTTTTTCCAGCGTGGGTGATGGTCACAGCAATACAGGGCAACCCCTGAAAGATGCTGATAGACGCGGCCATTATTCGGTGACAACCCGCCCAAATTGATCCAGCACACCAATATTCAGTTCCTCGCGGGCGGTGTGCAGCACATAATAATCACGGAAGCGATCGGCGTGATGAAGCTGTTTGTAATGTTCCCAGGCAGGTTTCCAGTCGTCGGCAAACACCGCGATCACCTCCAGCCGGGGGACGACCCAGTGCCCGCCGGCGCTGTACGCTTCAAATCCTTCCAGCACCAGCCAGCGCTGCGGGTATCGCTGTCGAATTTCCTGCCAGGTCATGCGATCCTCCGTGATCCTTATCCCCGCCCATCCCCATCCTGACCCCGGCCCGCGCCCGGCGCAGAGACAGGCGTTCTCCTGCGGCGGGCGCGGGGGTGCCGGCGGCCTCAGGCCAGCAGCGCCGGGCTGTGGCTGCGGATGAGGCCCTGCGCCATGGCGGTAAAATCCGCCAGCGACAGTGCGCCATGGTCTTCATCCGTCCGCAGCCGCACGCTGACGGTGCCGTTTTCCACGTCTTTATCCCCCACAATGAGCAGGTAGGGGATGAATTTCTGCCGATGTTCCTTGATTTTGTTACGCATATTTTTATCGCGCAGGTCGGCTTTCACGCGCAGCCCGGCCGCCCGCAGGTGGGCCGTCACCTGTTCGGCGTAGGCGTTGTGTTCCGGGCGAATGGGGATGAGCATCACCTGGGTGGGGGCCAGCCACACCGGGAACTCGCCGGCAAAATGTTCGATCAAAATGCCCACGAAGCGCTCCATGCTGCCGAAGGGCGCACGATGGATCATGATCGGGCGTTTGCGCTGGTTATCCGCATCGACATATTCCAGTTCAAAGCGCTGCGGCAGGTTATAATCCACCTGCACCGTGCCCAGTTGCCACTGGCGTTTCAGCACATCCCGCACGATAAAATCCAGCTTGGGGCCGTAGAAAGCGGCTTCGCCTTCTTCCACGCTGTAGGGCAGGCCCAGGTCTTTCACCGCGGTGATGATGGCCGCCGTCGCGCTCTCCCACAGGGCATCATCGCCCACATATTTGTTGCTCTGCGGGTCACGAATCCCCACGCGGCAGCGAAAATCGCTCAGGCCCAGGGTGCTAAAGACGTAGCGCACCAGTTCCACCACGGTCTTAAATTCTTCCAGAAGCTGCTCCGGCGTGACGAAGATGTGCGCGTCGTCCACCGTGAAGCCGCGCACACGGGTGAGGCCGTTCAGCTCGCCGGATTGTTCGTAGCGGTACACGGTGCCAAATTCTGCCAGGCGCATGGGCAGGTCGCGGTAGCTGTGCAGCCCGTTTTTATAGATCATGATGTGGTGCGGGCAGTTCATCGGCTTCAGCAGGTATTCTTCCTCATCCACCTGGATGGGCGTGTACTGGCTGTCTTTGTAGTAAGGATAGTGGCCGGAGGTGCGGTACAGGTCCAGGTTGCCGATGTGCGGTGTGACCACCGGCAGATAGCCATTGTCGATCTGCACCTGGCGCAGCCAGCGCTCCAGCGTATCGCGCAGGGTTGCGCCATCCGGCAGCCACAGCGGCAGCCCCTTGCCCACCAGCGGGCTGATGATGAACAGTTCCAGCTTTTCGCCCAGCAGGCGATGATCGCGCCGGCGGGCTTCTTCCAGGCGCTGGATATACGCCTGAAGCTGTTCCGGCGTTTCCCAGGCGGTGCCATAGATGCGCGTTAACTGCGGGCGCTTCTCATCGCCGCGCCAGTAGGCCCCGGCCGGCGGCCGCACGCGAATGCTGAAGGCCTTCGGGTTGATGTCCTGCGTGGTGGCCACATGCGGCCCGCGGCACAAATCGGTAAACGTGTCCTGGGTGTACAGCGTCATTTTTTCGGCCGGCGCAGCGATTTTGTTGCCGTTGTCGTCCACCCGGCCGTTCACCAGGTCATCGATCAGTTCCAGCTTAAAGGGCTGGCCGGCGAAAAGCTGCCGCGCTTCGCCCGGCGTAACGTCGCGCACGGTGAAGGCATGGCGGCCCTTCACAATTTGCTTCATGCGGTTTTCCACCCACTCCAGGTCGCCCTCGGTGATGGACGCGGGCAGGGCAAAATCGTAATAGAAGCCATCTTCGATGGGCGGGCCAATGGCGATATGCGCTTCCGGGAAGCGTTCCAGCATCGCCTGGGCCAGCACATGCGCCAGCGAATGCCGGATGCGATACAGCGGGGTGGCTTCGTAGGGTTGGTCATGGTCATGGTCATGGTTACGGTCACGGTCATGGTTAGACATGCTGTGTTTTTCCTGTGGTGTGATGATCCAGTAGGCGATTGCGCCGATGATTGACGATCAACAGGGCGCGGCCGGGCCAATACCTGACGGGCCCGGGCGCTGCGTGAGGGCCCGGCCGGCCGGGCAGTTGCCGGCCGCCGCGGCCAGCGTGCGATGGCAGGCGGGGATGATTATAACCAGGGTATGGCAAAAGGAAATACATGGCCGCAGCACCGGCGCAGGCCGGCCTAACGCGCCATGCGGTCAGCAGCAGACAACAGGGGGTCGGGGTGCGCAGTGATCCATATGGATCCGTTCCGGCCCCGGCAGTACCGGCGTACTGCCCGGGCCCGGAGGCTTTACTGCTGCACCACCAGCACATCCGAAATGACCACCGCCGCCACTTCCTGGGTCGCCCGTCGGCCATCGTTCATAGTTCGGGCCGCCCCGGCCGGGTCTTCGGTCACGCGGATGAAGTAGCTTTCAAAAACATCCAGGTTGATGAGGTTATCAATGGTATCTTCGATGAGGTCGCGCTCCAGCGCTTCCACCACCACATGCGTCGTATCAATGACGGCATAACGCACCGGCGGCGTATCCGGCATCTGGCACATCACCTGAAACGACAAATCCATCTGGCGGCGCAGATAATCCATGGTCACAAAGGTCGCCGTATACACGCTGCCATCGTCCAGCCGCACGATGACATCACAGGCATCACCTTCGCGGTTCAGTTCATAAAAGATTTCTTCCGGGGTTTGCAGCCCTAAAAGTGCAGCCAGGGCGCTGGATGAGTTCATAGGGTCGTCCTTACGTAATGATCGTTATGGCACCCAGTATAGCGCTAAATGAGCTTTCGTTTACTTAAGACATGATAAAGAAGTGAGCAATGGTTAAGAGAGACGCTCAGGCTCGCCCGGCCACCGCGCCGGGGGCGGCCTGCTGGTTGCCGCCGAATGCCGGGGCGCATTATAATGAGACTTATCGTTGTCCACAGGCTGCCCTTCCTTATGACCACTGCCAGCCACCGCTACAGTCATCATGCGCTCCGGGCGCTGACGCACGCCAGCACCCTGGCGACGGGCTTTCAGCACGCGCAGCAGGATACCGGGCATTTGCTGGTGGGGGTGATGCTGGCCGAAGGCAGCCTGGGGGCCCAGGTGATCGCAGAATTGAACATTACGCCGGATGTGGCCGGGGTGTTCCTCAAGCGCCTGCTGCCGCGCGTGGAGGAGGTGCCGCAGCCCATGCCCCCGGGCGAGGCCTTCCAGAAGGCGCTGGCCGATGCCGAACTGGAATCGGACTGGCTGGGCAGCCATTACATCGGCACCGAGCACCTGCTGCTGGGCATCACCCGCACCACGCCGGGGAATGCGCTGGAGCTGCTGCGGCTGATCGACCTGCCGCCGGAGCAAATCCGCCGCCGCGTGCGCCATGTGATCCAGGCGCGTGAACAGGAATTTAACCTCACCGTCGTCCGCAGCAATACCCGCCTCAGCGAACTATCGCGCCGGGTGCTGAACGCCGCCGAACAAACCGCCCTCTCGCTGGAGCACCCGGCCCCGGGGATGGGGCATGTGCTGCTGGCGCTGGTGCAGGAACGGCGCGGCGTGACCTCGCAAATTTTGCAGCGCAGCGGCCTGCAAACCGTCGCCCTCCAGGTGGCGCTCGACCGGCGCGAAGCCGCGCTGCTGAGCGATCTTCAGCCGCTGCTGAGCACCGCCATCGAACAGGCGGATAAACTGGGCAGCCATTACGTGGGGGCGGATCATTTGCTGCTGACGCTGACGCTGCTGCCGGCCGGCATTGGCCTGTTGCAGCAGTACGGCGCGGCGGCGGATAAGGTGAACCGCCTGCTGAACAAACACCTGCGCGGCGACCCCTACGACACCGGCGAATGGAAGAAGCGCTTTTAAGCCATCCGATCATATTTCTTACGAAAAATTTATAATTCACCCCTTCTTCTCTCTGGTAACGGTGGGGCCGCCTCTGTTATAATGATGGCATCGTACACTACGACCTGTAACCTGCTGCCTGCCTTGTGCAGGCTCTTTCTGTGTCACCTGGGATCATGCGGCTGGAAAGCCCTCGAGATGATGACCGGGATAGGTGATGCAGGACATGCTGCTGTGAGTGCAACTCACCACCTTTTCCGACATTGGTTCGCGGGGGCGCAGCCGGGGTAAACCGTTTTTACCTCTACAGGTTTTACCGTTCACAGGATGACTGATGACCACCACTTTTGAAACACTGGGGCTGCGTGCCGAACTGCTCCAGGCCATTACCGAATCCGGCTACACCGAACCCACCGCCATCCAGCAACTGGCCATCCCCGTCCTGCTGGGCGGCCACGATGTGCTGGGCCAGGCCCAGACCGGCACCGGCAAAACGGCCGCCTTCGGCCTGCCGCTGCTGCACCAGATGGATATTCCCGCCCCGCACATTCAGGCGCTCATCCTCACCCCCACCCGCGAACTGGCGCTTCAGGTGTCGGACGCGCTGTGGACGTATGGCAAGCATCGCCAGGTGCGCATCATGCCCATTTACGGCGGCCAGTCCTACGTGCGCCAGCAAAAACGCCTCGAAAGAGGGGTGGATGTCGTCGTCGGTACGCCGGGGCGGCTGCTGGACCTGATGCACAAAAAGATGCTCGACCTGAGCCACGTGCGTTACCTGGTGCTGGACGAAGCCGATGAAATGCTGCGGATGGGCTTCATCGAAGATGTGGAAGCCATTCTGTCGCAACTGGCCCCCAGCCGGCAGACCGCGCTCTTTTCCGCCACGCTGCCCGAAGCCATCCGCCACATCGCCGGCAAATACATGCGCCAGCCGGAATTTGTGCATGTGCCGCGTTCCGAAGTCACCGTCCAGCAGATTGAGCAGTATTATGTGCTGGTGCACAACGATTCGCGCATTCCGGCGCTCTCGCGGATGCTGGAAATGGAAGATATGCAGAGTGCGCTGGTCTTCACCCGCACCCGCGCCGGCGCGACCGAACTGATGGAAGCGCTGCAAACCCGCGGCTATCTGGTGGATGTCATCAGCGGCGACCTGTCCCAGGAAGCCCGCGAAGCCGTGATGCGCCGCTTCCGCAGCGGCGACCTGCCGGTGCTGGTGGCGACCGATGTGGTGGCCCGCGGGGTGGATATTCCTGATGTGTCGCACGTGTTCAACTTCGACATCCCCATGGATGAAGATGATTATGTGCATCGCATCGGCCGTACCGGGCGGGCCGGGCGCAGCGGCAAGGCCATCACGCTGGTCGCGCCGGAAGAACGCCGCCGCCTGCGCTCGCTGGAACACTTCATCAAGCAGCCGCTGACGGAGATGAAGCTGCCGCGCCTGGAAGACATCCGCACCCGGCGTAACCAGCTCTTTTTGCAGCAACTGGAAAAAATCCTGGAGACGGACGACGTGGCCACCGGCATGGAGATCGTCGCCACGCTCACCGATGCCGGCTACGACATGACCCAGGTGGCCGCCGCCGCCATCCAGATCGCCCGGCTGAGCGAAAGCAAACGCCCGGTGGATCATGTGCGGCAGCTTGACCTGGACCCGCGCCGGGAACGCCCGTCGTGGGAGAACCGGCGCAGCGGCAGCAGCAGCCGCGACCGCGACCGCGACCAGCGCCCGCGCCGCGAGGACGAGGGCGGGGAACGCCCGCGCCGCCGCCGCGAAGCCACGCCCGAAGAAGGCATGGTGCGCCTGATGATGAACATCGGCCACACGGATGGCATCCGCCCCGGTGACATTGTCGGTTCCATCGCCGCGCACGCCGGCATCCCCGGCAAGGCCATCGGTGCCATCGAAATTCGCCAGGATGAAACCTACGTCGATGTGCAGGAAATGCACGTGGAGCGCGTGCTGAACCGCCTGAAGCGCTTTAGCATGAAGCACAAGCCGGTGAAACTGGTGCGGGCCTGATCGTGCCGCTGTGTTGATCTTTTTGCCCTCATCCCCCGTCCCCTTCTCCCAGGGGGCGAAGGGATGCCGGGCCGGCGGCGTTTTTCGCGTCCCTCGCCGGTGGGAGCGGGATACAGGGTGAGGGCAATATCCTGCGCCCTCACCCCCGCCCCTCTCCCCGACGGGCTGCGCCCTGGGCGAGGGGAGACCGGCCCTCTTAATCTTTGCTCTGTGCCCTCCGTGCCGCTGTGTTGATCTTTTTGCCCTCATCCCCCGTCCCCTTCTCCCAGGGGGCGAAGGGGTGCCGGGCCGGCGGCGTTTTTCGCGTCCCTCGCCGGTGGGAGCGGGAAACAGGGTGAGGGCAATATCCTGCGCCCTCACCCCCGCCCCTCTCCCCGACGGGCTGTGCCCTGGGCGAGGGGAGGCCTGTTCTGTCAATCTTTGCTCCGTGCCGCTGTGTTCAATCTTCTGCTATGCTGATCCTGAAGCTGGCTCCGGTTGCCCGGATGCCGCGCTGCGCTTTGCAGCGGCCGGCTCTGTGCTACAATGAGTCGTACCGCACAATCGCGCAGGAGTAGAACGCGCTGCCGGTGGCCGAACGGATGGAAAACTACTTTGAGCAGGGTCTGCACGCGCTGGAGGATGGCCATTATGCGGCGGCGGTGGAGGCCTTCACCCGCGCCTACCGCCTGAGCCTGGGCGACCTGGCCGAGGTGCTGCATTACCGGGGTGTGGCCTTCGCCTGCCTGGGCGATTATAACCGCGCGGTGGAAGATTTTGATGAAGCGCTGGCGCTGAACCCGGTGAGCGTGGATACCTGTTATGAGCGCGGCAATGTGCTGGCGGCGCAGGGGAATGGCCCGGCCGCCCTGCGCGATTACAACACCACCCTGGCACTGGAACCCGACCACGAAGCCGCCCTGTACCGGCGGGCGCTGCTGTATGCCGCCACCGGGGCCGCGGCCGCGGCCGAAACGGACCTCACGCAGGCGCTGGCGCTGAATGCCGGGCTGATCCCGGCGTATGAACTGCGCGGCCGGCTGCGGGCCGCCCGCTACGATTATGCCGGGGCCATCAGTGACCTGGAGCAGTATTTACGCCGCGGCGGCGGGCGCACGTATGATAATCACAGCGACGTGCAAAGCCTGCTCATCACCCTGCGCTTCACGCGCTTTGTGCTGCGCCTGCTGCGGCTGACGCGCTGAAGCCGCGGCCGCGGCCCGCCTCACTTCGCCGGCCGTTCCCCCCGCCCACCACCCGCCGCGGCCGCCAGCCCTGTTGACTCGCCCGCGCCCCATGCTATAATCGCGCCCGCACACGTGACCACGACGGTGCCGGTTTAATGAGGCAGGGAGCAGGCAATGCGACTCATGCGATTATGGATGTTTCTGCTGGTGCTGCTGCCAGGCAGCCTGCTGGCGCTGCCCGCACAGGCACAAACCAATCTGCTGCAAAACGGGTCGCTGGATGGCCAGTACGGCGGCATCGGCACGCCGGCGGGCTGGCAGGGCTGGTTCACCAACAGCCCGCGCACCGAGACCTGGATGAATGTTGACCCGTTCTTTTTCCCCCACACGGCGGATTTTAAGCGCAGCGGCAATGCGTCGCAGAACATCGGCCGTAACGGCGGCACCTTCACCGCGGCCATCTGGCAGCGTGTGGATGGCATCGCCCAGGGTACGGCCCTGCGGGCGACCGCCTGGGTGTACCTGGAAAATGCCAGCGCCAGCGGCGCAGCGGCCTACGTGGGCATTGGCAGCAACACCACCGACCCCGCCAACCCCGCCATCACCTGGAGCCCGGCCATGACGGCCGTCAATAGCTGGCAGCAGGTGACGGTGGATGCCGTCGTCCCGGCCGGCAGCGTGACCGTGTTCGTCTACAGCGATCAGCGCTTCCCCAACGGGCCCGAAGGCCCCAACCAGATGTATATTGAGGATGTGAGCCTGGTGGCCACCGGCACCGGGGCCGTCCCCACGGCCGCCGGCGGGGCCGTCCCGGCCGCGACCAGCGTCCCCGTGCGGCCGCAGGCCGCCTTCGTCAACGCGCAGGATACCGATGCCAGCGATGGCATCACCCATACGGTACGCTCTGGCGATACCCTGGCGGCGATTGCGGTGGCCTATGGCACCACCAGCAGCCGCCTGCGCGAATTGAACAATCTTCAGGGGGGCTTCCTCCAGATCGGCCAGGTGATTATCATCGCCACGCCGGAGGCAGCCCCGGCCGGGGAAGCCACCACCGCCCCGGCGACCGCCGCAGAGCAGAGCGCCCCGCCCAATACCCCGGCCGCGGTGGCGGCACAGGCGACCAGCGTGCCGCCCACGGCCATCCCACCGACAGACATCCCATCGACGGCGATTCCGCCAACGGACATCCCGCCCACCGCCACGCCGTCGCCAGAGGTTTCGCCCACGCCGACGGACATCCCGCCCACCGCCACGCCGGCCGCGACGGCCGTCGTCACCGCGGGCGCGACCGGCAATCCCGTCACCCGTGAAGCCGGTGTGTGTGTGGTGCTGTTCGACGATCAAAATCAGAATCGGTTGCAGGGCAGCACGGAACCGGCCCTGGCCGGCGGCAGCATCGCGCTGGTGGATCGCAGCGGTGCCACGCTGGACACGCGCACCACCACCGCCGACGGCGAACCGGCCTGCTTCCTGGAGGTGCTGCCCGGCACCTACAGCCTGACGGCCACCGCGCCGGCGGGTTACGGGCTGACCACGCCGCCGGTGCTCAGCGTCAGCGTGCAGGCCGGCACACAGTTCCAGATCAGCTTTGGCGCGGCTGCCGGGGTGACGGCGGCCACCGCCCCCACGCCGGATAACCCGACCACCCCCGCCACCGCCGACGCGCCGGCCACCCCCGAAGCGTCGCGCGGGATGCTGGGCATTTTGTTCGTGGGGCTGGCGGGCGTGGTCCTGGTGGGCGGCCTCATCCTGGCCGTCATCATTCGCCGGCTGTAAGCCGGCGATTTTCACGAGAGGTCATTATGCAACGTGTGATGCTGCTGGCAGCGCTGCTGCTGCTCCTGACAGTACCGGCGCTCGCGCAGTCCTCCGGCGGGCAAATTTGTGTGCGGGCCTACGAAGACCGCAACGGCAACCAGACGCAGGACCCCGGCGAACCGCCCATCACCCGCGGCATCAGCGCGGCGCTGGCCGATGTCGAAGGGGTGATCGTCCAGAGCCTGCTGCTGGAAGATTCGCCGCGTGCGCCGCAGGGCATTGTGTGCTTTCAGGGGCTGGCCGGCGGCCAGTACAGCGTCACCATCGCCAGTGCGGATTACCGCGCGACCACGCCCATCACCTACGTCACCTCCATCAGCGAAACCAGCGTGCCGGTGCCGTTCGATTTTGGCGCACAGCAGGTGGTCAGCACAGCCGAGCCGGTGCGCCAGCCCGGCAGCCTGAACCTGACGGCCGGCGCACAGCGGGCCCTGCTGGAGCGCGTCTTCTTCGCCAGCCTGGGGGCGGTGGTCGTCCTGGGGCTGATGACGGTGGTCGGCGCGGTGCTGTATCTGTTGTTCTTCCGCGTGCCGGCACAGCCCGCCCGCCGCACCACCGGGCAAATGTACGCCGTCAGCGGCACCGGGGGCTATCCGCCGGTGCCGGGTTATCCCCCGCCCACCCCCGGCAGCCCCATGCGCCCGGTAGACCCGGCCACCGGCTACCTGCGCCCGCCCGCCGTGCCCCCGCTGCCCCCGGCCGCCCCGGCGCTGGATGATACGGGCCCGTCCAAACCCGTCAACATCGCCCCGCCGGTCTTCGATGAGCCGCTGCTGAACCCGGATGACGACACCGGCCGCTACCGGCCCTCGGCCGGGGATTAACCGGGGCGGCGATGGATTACAGCCAGTCCCTGACCTACGTCCTGGAAGATAAGCAGCGCCTGCCCAAACTGGCGCTGCTGGCCCTGCTGCTGGCGGGGTCGCTGCTGCCGGGGGTGGGGCTGCTGCCGCTGGCGCTGTGCCTGGGCGCACTGGTGCAGATCATCGGTGCGGTGCGTAACGGCCAGCCGCGCCCGCTGCCCGCCTGGCAGGATGTGGCCGTCAAACTGCGCCTGGGTGCGCCGGTGCTGCTGGCGCTGCTGCTGTATAACCTGCCCCTGCTGGCCCTGCTCGGTCTGCTGGCCGCCACCGTGTGGACGATCAGCGGCGGGTTTCTGGGCTGGATCGTGAATCTGGTGCTGCTGTGCTGCGCTGTGCCGCTGATCGTGCTGTATACCGCTGTCGCCTGGTCGCTGCTGGCCATCGCCGTGACGGAATATGCCGTCGCGGAGAAGCGGCCCCCGCTGTATCGCCTGGCGCACCTGTACGATGTGCTGCGTACCCACCCCGGCTTAACGCTGCAATGGGGGCTGGCCGCCACGGCCGTGAACCTGGCGGCGCTGCTGCTGCTGCTGCTCCCCGTCCTGGGCTGGCTGGTGGTGGCGGCGCTGTACCTGCCCGTGCAGGGGCATTTGCTGGGGCAGTATGCCCGCCTGCTGGCCGTGCCGCGGCGGGGCTAAGGCTGGCTGCGCCCGCTGTTTTCGAGCTGGCGCTTGAGGCTGGCCCAGTCGCCACCCGTCTGGCTGCGGACGGACATAGCCAGCAGCGGCGCATACCAGAAGAACAGCCAGCCGGTTTGCAGGTTAATTTTGTCCTTCACCACCGCCTCGCGCCCACCCACGCTGCCACTCTGAAAATCCAGCGTGCGGCTGAAGCGAAACCGCCCCCACACCCCCTGGAACACAATCAGCTTGTTGCGCTGGTAATCCAGCACATCGGCATTGATGAAGGTGCCCCCGCGCACGATGGTGAGCATCGTCCCCACCCGCACCGGGTCGCCGGAGGTGAGGTTGACGGTGGTGATGCCCGGCTGCCAGGTGTGCCAGGCGTTAAAATCGGCCACCGCCCGGAAGACATCCACCAGCGGGCGGTTGATGGTAATGCTGTGTTCAATCACCGGCATCGTTCACTCTCAAACTTTCTATGACCACCCGGCATCATCCGGGAACAGATTGCTGTACGTCTGGCCCTGGCGCGGTTCGGCCATCATGTCCGCCACGGCGGCCCGCCAGCGCTGGTAATGGGCCGTCTCTTTGTGGCGGGCGGGCGCGTCTTCATCGCGGTACACCTCCACCAGCACAAAACGAGTGGGGTCATCGCGCTGCTGCATAAAATCGAAGCGCACGATGCCTTCTTCCTCCAGGCTGTGGCGGGCGTTGTCGGTGGTCGCGGCGATGAAAGCGGCGATGGCTTCGGGCTGCACATGAATATGGACGATCACAATCCGCACGGGCGCTGCTCCTGCATCCGGGGTAACTAAAAGGTGCCGCTGCTGATTCTAGCAGACTCCGGCCGGGCATCAATGCGGCGGCGGCGCGGCATATTTTTTAATCACCTGGCGGGCCGCCACCATGCGATGCACTTCGGACGCGCCATCGTAAATGCGAAAGGCGCGGGCGCTTTCGTACCAGGTGCTCAGCGGCAAATCCCGGCTGATGCCGGTGCCGCCGCAAATCTGGATGGCCCGGTCAATGATGCGGTTGACGGCTTCGCTGACGAAAACCTTGGTCATGGCCGCTTCGGCCCGCGCCTGGTCGCCCTGGTGCAGCAGCCAGGCCGCCTGGTGCATCAGCAGCCGCCCGGCGTGCAGTTCCATCTCGCTGTCGGCCAGCATAAAGCCCACGGATTGATGTTCCATCAGTTTTTTGCCGAAGGCCTCGCGGGTGGCGGCATAACCGGCGGCGATCTCCAGCGCCCGCTGGGCGATGCCCGTCCAGCGCATACAGTGCGTCAGCCGGGCCGGGCCCAGCCGCGCCTGGGTGATGCCGAAGCCCGCGCCTTCCTCGCCCAGCAGGGCGCTGTGCGGCAGGCGCACCTCCTCATAGCGAATTTCCACATGGCCGCCAAAATCGTGCCGGCCAATGGTGGGCACATCGCGCACGATGTGGATGCCGGGGGTCGTCACCGGGGCCAGGAAGATGCTGCACCCCTTGTAGGGCGATACGTCCTGGCGGGTGCGGGCGAAGATGAGCAAAAAGTCGGCCACGGTGCCATTGGTGGTATACCATTTGTGCCCGTTCAGCACCCAGGTATCGCCCTCGCGGACGGCTGTGGTCTGGATCATGGTGGGGTCGCTGCCGGCACCGGGCGGCGGTTCCGTCATGCTGAAGCCGGAGAACACCTCGCCGGCGACCAGCGGGCGCAAATACTGCTCCACCTGCTCAGGGCTGGCGTACAGGTGCAGCGTGTGCATATTGCCCTCATCCGGCGCGGCACAGTGCAGCGCCAGCGGCCCGATGAGGCTGCGGCCGGCCGCTTCCAGCACGGGCACCCATTCCGGGATGCTGAGGCCCAGCCCGCCCAGGTGGACCGGCATGGTGGGGGCGAACAGCCCGGCCGCCCGTGCCTGGGCCCGCAGCGCGAAAACATCGTTTTTCGTCAGTTCTGCGCCGGCCAGCACGCGCTTTTCCACCGGCAGCACCACCTCCTCCACGAACTGCTGCACCCGGCGGGCAAGCTGTTGAACAGGCGGGGGAATGGTAAAATCCATCGTGCATCACTCCTCAAAAAATCATCGTTTAAAAAAACGCGGCCCGCTCACAAATCGGGCGGGATCACCCGGCGCTCCAGCCGCAGCGTATCCGCCTCCGCGCCGGTGGTGGCCACCGTCACCGGCAGGCGCAGGCGCACTTCATCAATGAAGCAGAAGCTTTCCTGCACCGCTTCGCAGTAGAACAGCGTCAGGTCGGCCGTCAGGGTGCCGGTGCCCGCCTGGAACGTCACCGGCACGGTGAGCGTGTCCCCGGTGATGACGTACCGGATCACGGGCGCGGTGGCGGTGGCGGGCGGGAGGGCCGTCAGCAGCGGTGTGGACTCCAGCACCAGGGTCGAGGCCACCAGGGGATTAAGTTTATAGCCGTCCGGCAGTTCCAGCGTCAGGTGGAGCTGGCCGGCCCCGGCGGCCACGGTTTGCGCGGCCAGCGTTTGTTCTTCGCCGCCGGCCGCATTGCCGCCGATGAGCGTCACCGGCTGTTCCGGGCGCTGGAGCGCGGCCGGGTTGGGGAAGGTGACGGTGCTCACCTGCCCGGTCGCCAGGTCAATCACCCGGATAGCGTGATTGCTGGTATCGGCGACATACAGCCGCCCGGCGGCATAGGCCAGCCCCCCCGGCTCATCGAACTGCGCCACATCGGCCGCGCCATCGCGGAAGCCGCCGGTGCCGCCGGTGCCAGACAGAGTCGTGGTGGTGCCGGCCGCCGGATCATAGACTTTGATTTTGCTGTTATACGAATCGGCGATGTACAGCGGGCCGTCATCCGTGCCGGTGCCGACGACGGCCAGCGGGTGTTGCAGCCGGCTGCGGCCGGGCGGGCCGTCCACATCGCCATAATCGAACAGGTCATTGGCCGTGGTGCCGGCGATGACCTGCACCGCATCCCCGGCCAGATCGGCCACGCGCACGGTGCTGGATTCCGCATCGGCAAAATACAGCCGCCCGGCGTGATAATAGAGGCCGGAGGGCTGCGCCAGATCGGTGGTACGCAGGCTGCCGTTATTTTGCGCTTCGCGGCCGCTGCCCACCAGCACCCGCAGCGCTCCCGTCGTCGCGTCCAGCCGCCACAGTTGGTGCGTGCCGGCCATGGCGATATACAGCGTGCCATCAGCGTCAAAGGCTACATCCCACGGGCTGCGTAAATCCACCTGAAGCGGCGCATTCATCACCAGGTCAAAGGGCACGAAGGTACGCCCCATGCGGCCGGTGCCGGCCAGCGTCGTCACCGTTTGCGTGGCCAGGTCCACCGCCCGCAGCAGGTGGTTGCCGGTATCGGCCACCACCAGCGTCTCGCCGCGCAGGGCCAGGCCCTGCGGCTGGTTAAATTGAGCGTCGGCATAGGGGCCATCGGCACGGCCGCGCTGCCCGCTGCCAATGACGGCCAGCACTTCATAGGTGGTTAAATCGGCGATGATGATACGGTGATGGCTGCTATCGGCGATGAACAGGCGCTGCCCGGCGGCATCCACCTGCACTTTGCCGGGGAACAGCAGCAGCGTGCCGGGGTCGCCGGCCCCTTCCAGGGCGGCCGCCAGCGGTTCGCGGTTCAGGTCGCCCTGGCCCAGGCGATCATAATAGGCCACCATGCCGCCAATGTAGCGCTCAAAGGCTTCCAGCGAAATTTCGCCGGACTGGAGCGCCACCACCCGCCCGCGCGGGTCGATGACGACGAAGGTGGGCCAGGCGCGAATGCCATAGGTGCGCCATACGGTCAGATCACGATCATTGATGACCGGATGCTGAATGGCATAGCGCTGCACAATCTGGCGCAGGTTTGCCGTTTGCCCTTCATTGTCGAACTTGGCGGAATGCACGCTGAGGATGACCAGTTCGCGGGCATAAGTTTCCGCCAGCGACTGCAACACCGGGATCATATGCAGGCAGTTGATGCAGCCATACGTCCAAAAATCCAGCAGGATGATTTTGCCGCGCAGGCCATCCAGCGTCAGGGGCGCGGGCACATTCAGCCAGTCCAGCCCCGGCGGGAACGGCGGCGCGTCCACCTGGCCTTCATACAGCGTTTGCTCAGCATCGGCGGCCGGGGTGGCTTCCTGCGCCCACAGTGCGCCGGTGACGGCCAGCAGCAGCAGCGCCAGCACGCTCACCCGTATCATCCATCGCATCGCCCGCCTCGCTTCTCTGTCTGTCGGTCAGGTCAGGCCTTCAGTATACGCGACAACCCCGGCAGAATACATGACATGCTGCCGGCGGCCGGAAAGCCAGTGCCCGCGCAGCCCGCACCCCCGCCCCTCTCCCGGACGGGCTGTGCCCCGCAGCACCACGATGGATCGTGCCCCTGCCGGGGAGACCAGGGGGAGAGGGCGCAAAAGCCGCCCGGCGGCCAGCCACCCCTTGACTCTAACGTTACGTCATACGGTATGCTGGCCGGGTGTTCAGGAGGGGGTATCTCATGGCCAAACGTAAGCCGGACATGTTTAAGCCGCACAGCGCGGCGCAGCAAAAACAGTATGAGCGTGAGCTGCGGCTGGAATACGGCCCCACGCTGGTGAATGAATCGGTGGCGACGTGGCACAGCTACAGCGCGGCGCAGCAGCAGCAGATCATGGCGGAGGGCAACGCCATTTACCACGACTTCGCTGATCTGCTGGCGGCCGGGGTGCCGGCGCAGGATGCGCGGGTGCAGGCCGTCAGCGCCCGCTGGCACCAGCATCTGCGCTATTTTTATGAGCCAACGCTGGATCTTTTGCGCGGCCTGGGCGACCTGTACACCACCCACCCGGATTTTCACGCTAAATTCCAGGCGCTGCACCCGCACCTGCCCGCTTTTCTGAAGGCGGCCATCGAGCAGTATGTGGATGCGCTGGAATACGCGGCCATCGCCCGCCTGCTGGCCGAAGATGAAGCACAGGGCGGCGCGGGCCGCTAACACCACCTCACACCTGCGGCACAATCAGCGCCGAGGGGTGCTGCCGGTCATGGAAGATGGTTTGATCGGCGGCCAGCAGGCGCGTGCTGTGCAGCGGGTCGGGCGTGCCGGGGTGCCGCGACCAGCGCGGATGGGCCCCGCTGGCCACCAGCAGCCGCAGCCGATGGCCGGCCCTAAAACGATAGGCGGTGGCCCACAGATCAATGTCGATCTTCAGGCTGCCGTCCGGCTGGCGCTCGCCGCTGCCGGGGGCCAGGCGCAGCAGCCCCTCACACACATTGATGGCCCGGCCATCCGGCTGCACATCGCACAGCCGCCCGTAAAAATCGGTATGTTCCAGCGAGGAACACACGTACAGTTGCAGCCGCACCGGGCCAATGATCTCCAGCGGGGCGCTGAGGACGGGCCCCGTGTAGGTGAGCACATCGCGGCGGCGCTCCAGGCGGCGGTTGTCCCACGGGCCGGCGAAGACGTGAAACTGCGTGCCGCCGACGATGGGCGTGGGGTGGGCCGGGTCATAACGATAATGATCCGGCGGCGAAGCATCTGGCTGTGGCAAAAGCTGCCCGCCCCCGCCGGGATACAGGTACAGCGGCGTAGACGGCGGCGGGTAGGCCGGGTAATCGCGCCATTCGTCCGCCCCCATGATGTACAGGCGCACGGGCAGCGGGCGCAGCCGGTGCGTCTGGCCTTTCAGGTGGGCATCGAACCAGTTGAGCGCGTCGTCCAGGCTGCGCGTCATCAAAAACAAATGGCTGAAGTGATGCCAGCCGCCAATGGTGAGATAGGGCTGCTGGCCGGCGGCCTTCAGCGCGGCGTAATCCTGCAACAGCCCGCGCAAAAACAGGTCATACCAGCCGCCGGTGAGGTGTACCGGCGCGGTGACGGTGGCCGGGTCGATGGGTTTAAAGGTTTCGTGCCACAGCGGGTCATCCGGGCGCACCTGCTCCAGCCAGCGGTGATAATAATCCACCGGCTGCCCGGTGAGCGCAACATCGGATTGCGTCACGGGCAGGGTATTCAGCCCGCGGCGGATCATCCATTCCACATCCAGCAAAATGCCGCCCCCAAAGAGCAGCGTCCGGTGGCGCGGTTTATCGCCGGAGAGCAAAAAGGCGATCCAGCGCAGCATCAGCCCCAGGTCAAACGCGCCATCGGGGAACACAATGTCGTACAGGCGCGAGGTGCTAATCATGGGGAACAGCGCCTGCAGGGCCGGGGCATCGGCCATGGCCCACTGCACAATGCCCAGGTAGCTGGGGCCCCACATGGCCGCCGCGCCGCTGAACCAGGGCTGGCGTTCCAGCCAGCGCAGCGTGGCCAGGCCATCGGCGCGTTCCGAGACATACGGTTCAAACGTGCCGGTTGAATCGAAGCGGCCGCGGGTATCCTGCACCAGCACATCATAGCCGCGTTCCGCAAAGCCGCGGGCGCACCATTCCACCTGGGCCCCGAACAGCCCGGCACGCCAGTTGCGGCCGTAAGGCGTGCGAATGATGAGCGTGGGGCAGCGTTCCAGCGTATCGGGGAAGTAATGATCGGCCACCAAACGGGCCCCATCATCGGTGGTGCAGGCCAGGCCGCGCACCACCTGCACCCGGTAGCGCGGGCGCTGGTGCCGCCGCCGGGCCACCAGGTAGCGGCGCAGCAGCACCAGCAGCAGCGCCAGCAGTCCCAGGAACAGCGCCAGCCATCGTCGTTTTTGCATCGAGGGTCTCCTTACTGATTCGCCGGATTATACCCCTCTCTAAGGCTGATACGGCAAAGCCAGGGCCGAAGTTGCGCCGGCATAGCGGGCCCACAGGCGGGCCGCGCCGTCCACGATGGCGGCCCGCAGTTCGGCCGGCTCCAGCACTTCGGCCGCGTCGCCCAGGCGGCCCATCACTTCGTTGCAGGCGGATTGAAAATCATCATAGCTGATGACGATCACCCGCCAGCCGTCGGGGTCTGGCGCGGCGGCGGCAAGGCGGGCCCGCAGATGCTCGCCGTAAATAGCCGGCAGGGCCGCGGCCAGCACCGGCGACACGCGCAGCGTCACCGGGTAGCGCGGTAAATTGGCCATAAAGGTTTCGCAGGCGGCCGCCCAGTACGCCGCCAGGTCAAAATCGGCCGGGCGCTCAAAGGTTTCGTCCGTCAGCCGCGCTTCCTGAATGCGCGACACACGATACAGCCGCATTCCGCCGGGCGTAGCCGCCACCACATACCACAGCGTGGCCTTGGCCACCAGACCATAGGGGCTGATGAGCCGCTGCGACTCGTGGCCATCCGGGTACTGGTAACGCATCCACACTTTCTGGCCGGCGCGGGCCGCCTGTTGCAGCAGCGTGAGGCAGGGCACCCCTTCGTCGGTGTGGAACCAGGGCGCAGCATCCAGATGGATGATGGCCTTCTCCTGCTGCACCTGTGCGCGGCGGCCGGCGGGCAGGGCGGCCAGCAGTTTTAACAGGGCCGCGCGTACCGTTTGATCCAGCCCCAGGTCGGCCAGGGGCTGCGGCAGCGAGGCCATGAACAGCGAACTGGCTTCGGCTTCGGTGAGGCCGGTGAGCGAGGTACGGTAGCCGTCCACCAGGGCATAGCCGCCCCCCGGCCCGCGATCACCATACAGGGCCACCCCCGCCTGGCTCAGCGCGTCCAGGTCGCGGTAAATCGTCCGTTCTGATACGCCTAATTCCGTCGCCAGGGACTCGGCCGTGATGCGCCCGCGCACCTGGAGCAGCAGGATAATCGAGAGCAGTCGTTCCGCACGCATGGGCTGTGTCTCCGGGACATCTGTTCGAGCAATGGTAGAACGCCTGTTTATGATACCACAGAAAATCCTGACATGAGATGTCAGCTTTGGCGGCTATAGTAAAAGGGTGGATAGCGAGACGGGGAGCAGCGACATGGACAGCCATTTTTTGATGAACGTGCTGTATCTGGAACAGCAGCGCCAGCAGGCGCAGCAGCAGCGGCACAAGCCGGATATTGAAACGGACGCGGTACGGCACTTTCTGCCGGACGAAATTTTGAAACACGTGCTGAAGGTGCGTTAAGCCTGCCGGCCAGCAAAAACCCCCGCGCACAGCACCGGCGCGGGGGTTTTCGTTATCTCACAGCAGCGGTTTATTCGTGCCGATCAAGCCACTGCGGCTGGCTCCACAGCGAGGACAGCAGCAGTTCCCGCACGTTCAGCAGTTCTTTGGGCAGCCGGTCATACAGCTTGATGAACAGCTCTTCGTGGGAGAGGATTTCGTTCTTCCACATCTCCCGATCCACCGACATCACACCCTCAAAATCACTCTTGCTGAAGTTCAGCCCGCGCCAGTCCATATCTTCGTACAGCGGCACGCGCCCCAGCGGGGTTTCGGCACCCGGCGCGCGGGTGTTGGAGCGATCCACGATCCATTTGAGGACGCGCATGTTTTCGCCGAAGCCGGGCCACAGGAATTTGCCATCGGCATCTTTGCGGAACCAGTTGACGATGAAGATACGCGGCGGGTTCTGGATGTGCCGCCCGAACTGCATCCAGTGGTTGAAGTAGCTGGCCATGTGATAGCCGATGAAGGGCAGCATGGCGAAAGGATCGCGCCGAACTTCGCCCATCTTGCCGAAGGCGGCGGCGGTCATTTCTGACCCCATGGTGGCGGCATAGTACACGCCATACGTCCAGTTGAACGCCTGGAAGACCAGCGGGGTGACGGTGCTGCGGCGGCCGCCGAAGATGAAGGCCTTGATGGGCACGCCGGCCGGGTCTTCCCAGTTCGGGTCAATCGACGGGCACTGGGCGGCGGGGGCGGTGAAGCGGGCGTTGGGGTGCGCCGCTTTGCGCCCGCTGTCCGGGGTCCAGGCCTGGCCCGTCCAGTCAATGAG
Organism: Anaerolineae bacterium; assembly: GCA_025454495.1. GTDB lineage: Bacteria > Chloroflexota > Anaerolineae > Aggregatilineales > Phototrophicaceae > JALHOR01. Next base: position 11,864 of record JALOOI010000010.1, on the reverse strand, counting down.
CGAGGCCGGCGGGGTATCGGTCATGCCTTCCCACCACACATCGCCTTCGGGGGTCAGCCCGACGTTGGTGAAGATGGTGTTTTTGGCGATGGTCGCCATGGCGTTGGGGTTGGTTTTGGTGTTGGTGCCGGGGGCCACGCCGAAGTAACCGGCTTCCGGGTTGATGGCGTACAGGCGGCCGTCGGGGCCGGGTTTAATCCAGGCGATGTCATCGCCGACGGTGGTCACTTTCCAGCCGTCTTCCTGGAAGGCTTTGGGCGGGATGAGCATGGCGAAATTGGTCTTGCCGCAGGCACTGGGGAAGGCGGCCGCCACATAGGTTTTTTCGCCGTTGGGGGCTTCCACACCCATGATGAGCATGTGTTCCGCCAGCCAGCCTTCATCACGCGCCAGGTTAGAGGCAATCCGCAGCGCGAAGCACTTCTTGCCCAGCAGCGCGTTGCCGCCGTAGCCGCTGCCATATGACCAGATGGCGCGTTCTTCCGGGAAGTGGACGATATACTTGCTGGCGGCATCCTTCTGGCACGGCCAGGTAATGTCGGCCTGCCCCGGTTCCAGCGGCATCCCCACGCTGTGCACGCAGGGCACATAGAAGCCATCTTCCCCCAAAACATCCCACACGGCTTTGCCCATGCGGGTCATGATCTTCATATTGACCACCACATACGCCGAGTCGCTCAGTTCGATGCCGCAGTAGGCGATGTTGGAACCCATGGGGCCCATGCTGAAGGGGATGACGTACATGGTGCGCCCGCGCATGGAGCCATCGAAACGGCCTTCCAGTTCTTTGTGCATCTCGCGCGGATCCATCCAGTTGTTGGTGGGGCCGGCTTCATTTTTGCTCAGGCTGCAAATGAAGGTGCGGTCTTCCATACGGGCCACATCCGACGGGTCTGACCGGGCCAGGAAGCTGTTGGGACGCAGGCTTTCATTGAGTTTGATGAATGTGCCACTGTCCACCAGCGTCTGGCACATGCGATCATATTCTTCCGGCGAGCCGTCGCAAAAATACACGGCATCCGGCTTGCACAGCGCGACCGTTTCCTCAATCCATGACTTGATCTTGTCGTGACGGATGTAGGCAGGGAATTCCATGTTGGTTAGCTCCTGAAAGCTGTGAATAGCGCTTCGCTCGTAAAGAACGGGGGAGAGGCGATGGCCCTCCCGGCTGCGTCCTGAAGTTCAGGACTTTAGATCGCCGGACGCTCAGCAGCCTGCGTGGCGAGTTGACCTTCCTGTTTCATGCGCTCGGTGAGGACGGCCCGCAGCAAATCCATGGCCTGTACGATACGCACATCTGCCGGCGTGTAATAAACGGACTTGCCCTGCCGTTCCGACAGCACCAGCCCGCACTCCCGCATAATTTTTAAATGGCGCGATACCGCCGGCTGCGATAGCTTCAGGCGGGCGGCCAGCTCGCTGACGTTGTGTGTGCGTTCGGCCAGCGCGTACATCATCAAAATACGGTGAATGTCGGCCAGCCCGCTGCATACATCTGCCTGGCGCTGCGTGATTTCCATACCGGGTATCTTCGCCCCGTGTATCCCTGTGCAGGTATACACCTATGTAGATATGTAAAATTCATCGCTACCATGCCTACTATACTCGACCTGTGCGCCGGGGATTAGTGCAAAATGTCACAAATGCACCCCTGACAGAGGTCATAACCGGGGTGCCTCAGCCGGGCGGGGTAGCAAAATCCGAAAAAATGACGAGGAACGAGGTGGTGAACCACAGCGTGCTGTAGCGCAGCACGCGGCGCTGGCGGCGCTCGGCGGCGTACAGGATGACGGCGATTTGCAGCCCGACGATGAAGCGGAAAATGCCCAGCAGTTCGCGGTAAGTGGAAAAAGGGACGAACAGCATCAGCAGGGCATTGGCCGCCAGCAGGGTGGTGCCGGGTGTCCAGCCGGGGTAAGTGCCGGGGGGGAGCGGGCCGCGCTGCATGGCCCGCTGCTGCTGCCAGTCACGCCCGCAGCGCCACAGGGCCCAGGCGGTGGGCAGCAGCACAAACACCACGATCAGCGGGGCCAGCACGGCAAAAATGGCGCTGCCGCCTTCGGTGAGAATCCGCACAAAGCCCATGAGGGGCAGCGCTTCAAAGGCGGTCGCCTGGTCGCCGCCGCTGCCCACGCCAAACGCGCCCAGGCGGGCATACAGCACGCCCTGCCACAGGGCAAAGGGCAGCGCGGCCGCCGCGCCAAAGGCCAGCGCCAGGCGGGGGCGGCGCTGCTGCACCAGCAGGATGAGCGTATACGCCGCCGGAAACAGCAGCGTCATCTCTTTGGCCAGCGCCGCCAGCGCAAAGAGCAGGGCGCACCAGCCCCAGCGCTGGTGCTGCGCCAGCCACAGCCCGCCCAGCACCAGCGCGTAGGCCAGCGTTTCGGTGGTGGTGAGGCGGGCCGCGCCGAACACGCCGCAGGCGAAGGCATAGCCGGCCGCATACCAGCCGCTGACGCGCCAGCCGCGCAGCAAATCTTCCAGCAGGGCGGTGCCGGCGGCCAGCGCCAGCACATTGATGGCCAGCAGCGCCCAGGGCAGCAGCGCCACCTGCCCCAGGGACAGCAGCGCCCCGGCCGCCGGCAGCAGAATGCGCTGGGCCCGGTAGGCGGGCACGTCCAGGTAGGGGGCCGCCGCGAAGCCGTAGCGGGCCAGGTAATACACCGACTGGCCATCGTAGCCTTCGGCGCTGTAGGCCGCGGGCCACAGTTCCGGCGGGGCGTAATCGCGGCCCAGCGTCACCAGCGCCAGCGCATCGCCGCGGTAGGCCACCACCGCCAGCGCATACCCCAGGCATAACAGCGTGGCCAGCCACCAGGGGCGGGGGGATAACCAGCGGGACAAAGATCGCATAGATCACTCACCGGAATCTGTGATATGTTAAGAACGCCGCCCCGGACGGGCGGCATGGCACCGGCCCACAGGATACCAGGAAACCATGAGTCTTGCACACAATGCCCCCCGCCGGCCTCCGCGCTGGCTGCGCCCCGTGGGGCGGCTGCTGCCGGCCGCGCTGCTGCTGTATCTGGCGACCGTGGGCGCAACCTTTAACGGGGTGCTGGCCCTGCCCGCCACGCAGCCGGTGACGCTGGCCCTGTTCGGGCTGGTGGCGGCCGGGATGCTGCTGGCCCACCGGCGCTACCGGCTGCCCTGGCACACCACCCCGCTGGATGCTATTTTCCCGCTGTGGGGCGCGGCGTGGGCCCTGTCTATCGTCGCCAGCCCGGATACCTGGCGGCGCAGCGCCGAGGCCCTGTGGTACATGGGGCTGTATATCGCCGTGTGGTATGTGCTGTGCGATACGCTGGCGCAGGGGCTGCGCCGGGCCCATCTCCTGCGGGCGCTGCTCATCACCGGGCTGGTGGTGCTGTTCTTCGGCGGGGTGCAGGTGCTGCACACGCTCACCAGCAGCGGTGCCCTGCCGCGCCCGGCCAGCCTCATCGGCAACCCCAACGCCCTGGGCGCGTTCCTGGTGGCGCTGCTGCCCGCGGCCGTCAGCGGGGCCATCACGGCCGGCGGCTGGCTGCGCCGGCTGCTGGCGCTGTACAGCCTGGCGACCCTGCTGCTGCTGCTAATCACCTTTTCCCGCGGGGCCTGGCTGGGCGCGGGCGCGGCCCTGCTGACGCTGGCGGCGCTGTGGCTGTGGCAGCGCGGGCTGCATCGTCCGGCTGCGCTGCGGGACTGGCTGGCCGGGCGCACGGCCGCGCAGCGGCGCACCGGGCTGCTGCTGGCGGTCGGGGCGCTGGCCGGCGCGGTGCTGGCCGGCGGGCTGCTGCTGCAATCCTTCAATGAGGGCGGCCGCCAGGCCAGCCTGCGCCTGTATCTGTGGGAAGCGGCGCTGCGCCTGTTCGCGGAAAAACCGCTGACCGGCCACGGGCTGTTTACCTTTGGCTATCATCTGCCCCGCTTCGATGCCATTCCGCCGGGGCAGCCGCACAGCCACGCCCACAGCATCCCGCTGAGCATCGCCGCGGAAACCGGGCTGCCGGGGCTGCTGGCGCTGGCGCTGACGGTGGCCGTGCTGCTGTGGCACCTGGGCCGCAACGCCCGCACCCTGCCCCCGGAGGAACGCCCGGCCTGGCTGGCCGCGGTGGCGGCCCTGGCTGGCTTCGGCGTGCATCACCTGCTGGATACCCCGGCCATGATGCCCCTCATCGCGCTGGTGGGCGTGGGGCTGGCGGCGGTGGCGGCCGCCCCGGCGCAGCCGGTGCCGCTGCGGGCCCCCTGGCGGCGCGTCGGCCACCCGGCCGGGATGGCGCTGCTGTGGGCGGCCCTGCTGCTGGTGGGCTTCTGGAGCAGCAGCCTGTACGGGCGCTACTATGGCGTGTTGCAAACGGCCCTCCGCACCGGGGCCTATGCCGCCGCCGCCGCTGAGCTGACCGCGATCCGCGAAGCCGACCCGCGCCAGCCGGCCTATGTGCTGATGCAGGCCTATTTATACGGGCTGGCCGCCGCCGACGGCGACGCGGCCGCTGCCCGCCAGGCCGCCGCCGGCTATGACGAGTATCTGCGGCTGGAGCCGTACCACAGCAGCGCCTGGGTCAACCGGGCGGCGCTGGCCTGGCAGGCCGGCGATACGCCCACCGCCCTGGCCGCCATTGACCGGGCGCTGGCGCTCAGCCCGGCCTATGGCTTCAGCACCCTGCGCGACCTGTATACCGGCACCCGCATTCCCACGGAGGATGGTGCCTGGGGCCCGCCGCTGTGGGCGCTGAACGGGCCGCGTTTTCAGTATCTGCGCGAAGTGATCGAGGGCGAATTTTTGCCCCAGGTGGGCTGGTACCGCCGGCGCTGATGGGGCTGCTGGTGGCGATTGCCGGTAAATCTTAATCTCTTGATGATACAAACATTATAATCCGGCGCTATGATGTGTGGTATGCTGCTGCTGAGAGGCTGCTGCCGGCGGTTCAACAGGACATTTTATGACTGGAATGACGCACGTCAAACAATATTTCTACCATCCCGAATTTTCCTGGGCGCGGGTTGTCTCCGACATTATCAGCCCGCCGGTGGTGTGGGCGGTGATGGTGCTGCCGGTGGCCCTGCATTACAGCACCACCACCGGGCAGGCCCTGGGCTGGGCGCTGATCTACAGCCTGTTCGTGTCGCTGCTGCCCATTGTCTTCGTCGCCGTCATGGTCGCCCGGGGCAAAATCGGCGATATGCACATGAAGGAACGCCACGAGCGTTACCTGCCCTTCCTGGTGTCCATCGGCTGCACCCTGATTGCCTTTGCCCTGCTGCTGGTGCTGAACGCGCCGCCGGCCCTGCCGCTGCTGGCCATCATCAGCGTGGTGAATATCGCCGTCATTGCGCTCATCACGCTCATGTGGCAGATCAGTATGCACGCCATGAGCATCAGCAGCGCGACCATTGCCGTGGGGGTCATCTTCAGCATTGGCACGGCGCTGCTGCTGGTGCCGCTGGTGGTGCTGGTGGGCATCGCCCGGCTGCGGCTGAAGCGCCACACGCCGGCGCAGGTGGTGGCCGGCACGCTCATCGGCGCGATTGTGCCCATGCTGGTGCTCATCGCCCTGGGGATGATGCTATAAGATCATAAAAATTCTGTAATGGTCTGTACGGCACCGCGTCCTTGCCCCGCCCCCTGCCCGGCCCGCATCTGGTACAATAGCGCCCATCCGTAATCGTAAGTCAGGGTTGGGCCGGGGTATGACGCTGTCCGCGCTCGGTGGTGTAGCCGTACCGCTATTTGTGGTACACCACAATCGTATTCTTTTTGCCACGGCCGCCGCCCACCGGCTCACCGGCTACCCGCCGGAACACCTGGCCCAGGTGCCCTTCACCGCGCTGTATACCGATACCACCGTCGGCCGCCTGCCCGCCCCGGCCGCGCCCCCCGCCTCCCTGCCCGCCATCATCGGCACGCTCATCCGTGCCGGCGGCGAACTGTGCCCGGTGGAAATTAGCGCCGCCCTCATCCACGATGATGATGGGCAGCCCGTTAGCCTGTTCACCGTGCAGGATTTACGCCGCTTTCAGCCGCCGCCGCTGGAATATCTCCAGGCCGCGCCGGATGTCTTTCAGGAACGCCTGAAAGCGCTGCAACAGGCCGTGCTGGAGCTGACCGCCACGCCGACGATGCACGCTTTCTTCCAGCAGGTCATCCTCCAGGGGCAGCAGGCGCTGGATTTCGACCGCCTGGGGCTGTGGCTGGTGACGGACGATCAGCAACTGGTGGGCACCTGTGGCACCGATGAAGAGGGCCACCTGCGCGATGAACGGCACGTGCACCTGCCCATTGATATTACCCATTTCGCCAATCGCCCGGTGTATCCGGGGCTGCCGCTGTATGTGAGCACCAGCAGCCCGCTGATTAACCATCGCGCCGAAGTGGTGGGGCATGGCTGGGTGCTGGTGGCCTGCCTGGTGGAACAGCAGCAGGTCATCGGCTATCTCTCGGTGGATAATTATTTGCGCCGCCAGCCGCTGGCCGCCTATGAGCCGGAACTGCTGTCGCTGTATGCCACGGCCATCACCAGTATTTACCGCCGCAAACGGCTGGAAGAAGCCCTGCGCGAAGCCAACCAGCGTTATGATGAACTGGTGGCCGGCCTGCCCGGCATGGTCTATCGCGTGCGGCGGCGCGGGGATGACCTGCGCTTTGAGTACGTCAGCCCGCGCAGCCAGGCCCTGCACGACATCGACCCGGCCGCCGCCATCGATCACCCGGACTGGCTGCTGCGCCAGATTCACCCGGACGACCGCGCCGATTATGACCGGGCCGCCCACCACAGCCGCGCCATGCTGGAGCCATTCGTGTGGGAAGGGCGCTTCATCATTCGCGGGCAGGTGCAGTGGCGGCGGCTGGAATCCCGACCGTACACTGTGGCCGATGGCAGCATCATCTGGGATGGCATCGCCACCGATATTACCGCCCTGCGCGAAGCCACCGCCGCCCTGCAAACCAGCGAGAGCAGCGCCCGCCGCTTTGCCGACCGCTTAAAACGCCTCACCAGCATCAGCCTGCGCCTGAGCACGGTGGCCACGCTGGATGAGCTGTGGCGGCAGGCGGTGCTGGTGGCCCATGACCTGGGCCTGTTCGACCGCCTGAGCATCTGGCTGTGCATCCCGTCAACCCGCCTGCTGCGCGGCACCTTCGGCATTGATGAGCATGGCCACCTGCGCGATGAACGCGAAAAGATCATCCCTATCGACACCGACGATGAGATGTACGATTACGTGGAGGCCATTCACCTGGAAACCGGCATGATCCCGGTCTCGGTCGATCATGATGCCCCCCTGTACAACGATCAGGTGGAAATCATCGGCCATGGCTGGCAGATGTCCGCCCCGCTGGCCGAGGGCGATCAGATGATCGGCATGATGTATGTGGATAACCTGCTGACGCAGCAGCCCCTCACGCCGTATGATGCCAGCCTGGTGGCGCTGTATGCCGCCACGCTCAGCAACCTGTACCGCCGCAAACAGGCCGAAGCCAGCCTGCGCGACAGCGAAAGCCGCTATCGCCTGCTGGCCGAACACACCACCGACCTGGTGGCGCTCCAGACGATGGACGGCATCATCACCTATGCCAGCCCCTCTTTTGAGCGCACCCTGGGCTATTCCGTGGCCGATATGCAGGCGCTGGGCCGGATGGAATTTTTCCACCCGGATGACCGCGAATATGTCCGCCGCTTTATGCACACCCCGCCGGCCGCCGGCACCGTCGCCCGCATGGAATACCGCGCCTGCCGCAAGGATGGCACCTGGGTCTGGCTGGAAACGCTGGCCAAACCCATTCTGGATGCGGAGGGGCACATCACCCACATGCTGCTGTCCTCGCGGGATATTACCGGGCGGCAGATGATGCAGGCGGCGCTGGTGGAACAGGAGACGCTGCGCGTGGCGCTGCACAAAGAGCGCGAACTGGGCGAGCTAAAAACGCATATGATGGAACGCCTTTCCCATGAATTTCGGACCCCGCTGGCCATCATCAACACCTCGGCCGAACTGCTGGAACGCTATGCCACCCGCCTGAGCCTGGAGCAAAATCAGCAGCGGCTGCTACAGATCAAAAAGCAGGTTAAACACCTGACGGCGACGCTGGATGATATTGTGCTGCTGCTGCGCGGCGAAGGCAGCGGCGAGCTGTACGTGACGCAGGTGAACCTGCCCCGGCTGTGCCAGCAGGTGATCGACCAGGCGCAGCGGGAACAGCCGTCGCCGCGGGCCATCACGCTGGCGCTGGAAAACGGGCTGGACGGGGTGGCGGTGGATGAAAAGATCGTGCAGTATATTCTGGCGCACCTGCTGGACAATGCGCTGAAATATTCCGGGCCGGCCGCGCCGGTGAGCCTGCACGCCTGGCGCGAAGCCGGCACGCTGTACCTGAGCGTGCAGGATGCCGGGCCGGGCATCGCCCTGGCGGAGCAGCGGCGCATTTTTGAGCCGCTGTATCGCAGCCCGGCGCAGGATGAAAGCCCGGGCCTGGGCCTGGGGCTGAGCATCGTGAAAGCCGCAGTACAAACGCACCAGGGCACCATTGAACTGCACAGCACGCCGGGCCACGGCAGCCGGTTCATCGTGCGGCTGCCGCTGCTGCCGCGCCTGCTGGTGAATATGGGCGCGGAGGGACAGCCATGATGCGGCGGGCACTGGCTTTAACGCCGCGGGGGCAGGCGCTGCTGTTCCTGCTGCTGGCGGCGCTGCTGGTGGGCGGCTATGTGCTGGCCGCCGGCGGCGGCTTTCCCCTGGATGATAGCTGGATTCACCAGACTTACGGGCGCAACCTGGCGCAGCGCGGCGAATGGGCGTTTGTGCCGGGCCAGCCTTCGGCCGCGTCCACGTCGCCGCTGTATACCGTGCTGCTGGCCGCCGGTTATGCCCTGGGGGTGCCGTTCGCGCTGTGGACGCACGCCCTGGGGGCGCTGACGCTGGCGGCGCTGGCCTGGGTGGGGGCCCGGCTGGCGGCGCAGGTCACGCCGGAACGCCCGGCCGCGCCGCTGCTCACCGGGCTGGCGCTGCTGAGCACCTGGCATTTGCTGTGGGCGGCCGCCGCCGGCATGGAAACGGCCCTGTTCGGGCTGTTCACGCTGCTGCTGGTGTGGCAGCGGCCGGCCGCCACCCCGCACCCGGCGCGGGCCGGGCTGGTGTTTGGCGGGCTGGCGGCGCTCACCACCCTGGCCCGCCCGGAAGGCATCCTGCTGGCCGGCATGATCGGGCTGTGGGGGCTGCTGCTGCGCCCGGCGGGGTGGGCCGGGCTGCTGCGCTGGAGCGCGGGCGCGGCGCTGGCGTTTGCGCCGGGCATCGCGCCTTATCTGGCGCTGAATGTGCACCTGACGGGCGGCCTGCTGCCCGGTACTGCCGCCGCCAAATTTGAACAGCACGCTATTTTGCTCACGCTGCCCTACCCGGAGCGCTACCGGGCGCTGCTGGTGGCCATCCTGGCCGGGGGGCAGGCGCTGCTGCTGCCGGGGGTGCTGTTTGCCGCCTGGCGGGCGCTGCGCGGGCGGGCCGGGCTGCGCCAGGGCACCATTATCCTGCTGCTGCTGTGGGCGCTGGCCCTGGTGGCGCTGTACGCGGCCCGGCTGCCGGCCGCCTATCAACATGGCCGCTACGTCATCCCGGCGCTGCCGGCGCTGGTGGTGGTGGGCGTGCCGGGGCTGCTGGCGCTGCTGCACGCGGCCCGCCGTCACCTGCTGCCGCGCATCCTCACCCGCGCCCTGGCGGGGGCCGCGCTGCTGCTGTACCTGTTTTTCATCGTGCAGGGTGCCATCATTTATCGGGTGGATGTGGCCATCATCGACGGCGAAATGGTGACGGCCGCGCACTGGCTGCGCGACCAGGTGCCGCCGACCGACCTGCTGGCCGTGCATGATATTGGCGCGGTGGGTTATTTTGCCCCGCGCCCGCTGCTGGATATTGCCGGCCTCATCAGCCCGGAGGTGATCCCCATCGTGACCGACCCGGCGGCGCTGTGGGCGCTGCTGGAAGCACGCCAGGCGCGGTACCTGCTGGCCTTCCCCAACCAGATTCCCGGCCGCAACCCGGCCGATCCGCGCCTGTGCCCGGTCTTCGTCACCGGCGCGGCCATCACGCAGCAGGTGGGCGAACCCAATATGACCATTTACCGGCTGGCCTGGTCGGGCGATTGCGCGGCCAGCACGCGCTGACCGGCCGCCGCCAGCGCCGCCAGGGTACGATCCAGATCGGCGGGGGTGGTGCGAAAATTGACGATGCAGGCCCGCAGCACCGTGCGCTCGTGCAGCATCGTCGTCGTTAAAAAGGCCTCGCCCTCCTGCTGCACGCGCAGCGCCAGCGCCTGGTTCAGCGCATCCAGAGCGGCCGGCGGCACACCGGGCGGCGCATAGCGAAAACAGGTGATGCTCAGCGGCCCGGCCGCCACCAGCTCAAAATCCGGGTGGGCCTGCACCTGCTGCTGAAGATAGCGGGCCAGGTCAATATCGCGCTGAATGAGATCGGCATAGCCGGCCGCGCCCACCGCCTGCATCGTCAGCCACAGTTTAAGCGCCTTAAAGCCGCGCGTTTGTTGCAGGCCGAATTCCGCGAACCAGGGCAGCCCGCGGTCATCGCGCAGGTAGGGCGGCAGGACGCTGAACGTAGCGCGCATGGCGGCGGCATCACGCACGAAGATACAGCCGCATTCCACCGGCACATACAGCCATTTGTGCGGGTCGATGGCCAGGCTGTCCGCGCGGGCCAGGCCGGCATACAGCGGCCGGGCCGAAGGGGCCAGGATGCCCACGCCGCCATAAGCGCCATCCACATGGAACCACAGTTTTTCGGCCGCGCACACAGCGGCGATTTCCTCCAGCGGGTCAATGGCCCCGGTGTTGACCGTGCCGGCGGTGGCGGCCACGCACAGCGGCCACAGCCCGGCCGCCCGGTCGGCGGCGATTTGCGCCCGCAGCGCGGCCACATCCAGCCGATAAGCATCATCCACCGGCACCCGGCGCAGGTAATCATGGCCAATGCCCAGCAGTTCGACGGCTTTTTGCAGGCAGCTATGCCCCTGGGTGGAGGTATACACCACCGGCACGCCGGGCAGGGCGGCCATGCCGCCGGCCCGCACGGCCCCGCCGGTCATGGCATGGCGCATGACGGCCAGCCCCACGATGCTGGCCACGCTGCCACCGCTGACCAGCAGCCCGGCGCTCTCGGCCGGGTAGCCGAGCAGGGTTTTCAGCCAGTTCAGCACCGCATGTTCCATGTAGATGGCGCTGTGATCGCCCCCGGCGCTGCTGGCGTTGTGCCCGGCAGCGATAAAATCGGCCAGCACGCCCAGGGGCGCGGGCGGCGAATTGACCCAGGCAAAAAAGCGCGGGCTGGCGTTGCCCATAGGGTAGGGCAGCAAATCACGTTCCAGCGTGTCCAGCAGGGTATCCGGCGCGGTGGCGGTTTCCGGCAGCGGCCGGTGCAGCAGCGCCTGGCGCAGGTCAGCGGGCACCGGGCGGCGTACCGGCGCGGTGGTTACGCCGGCCAGTTGCTCCGCCAGCAAATCCACCGGCGACAGGTCAATCATGCGTCCTCATCCGGTTCCGCCGGGCGCGGGGCCACGGGGCGCTGCGGTTGCGGTTGGGGTTGCGGTTGGCCGGGCTGGGCGGGGCGCGGCTGAATGAGGCGCGGCGGCTGCGACTGGCCCGACTGGCCCGGCTGCGCGGGGCGCGATTGCGGTTGCGGCTGCGGTTGCGGCGGCTGTGCGGTCTGGCCCGGCTGTGCGGGGCGCTGCGGCTGCGGTTGGCCCGGCTGGGCGGGGCGCGTCTGCGGTTGCGGTTGGCCGGGCTGTGCCGGGCGCGGTTGCGGCTGCGGCTGCGGCGACTGGACGGCGGCCGGCGGGCGCACCGGCGCGGCTTCCACCACCGGGCGCTTAAAAATGTAATTCG
>JALOOI010000009.1 GCA_025454495.1 Anaerolineae bacterium | reverse complement strand
CAGCAGCGCCAGCGCATGAATGAGGTGATACTGCACGGCCGTCTGGTACGTGCCGGCGCGGTCATGCGCGGCCAGGAGCTGCGCCAGCCCGTGCGCCCCAAACGCCCCCAGGGCGACCCCGCTCATGGCACACACTGCCCCGATGATGATCCAGCGCCGCATCCACAGCCTCCTTCAGTCCCGCCGGTGGTCCATGGCCACCACTGTAGCATCACGCCCCGCCCGCGACCAGCAGCAAAAGCCGCCGGCGAGAGGTCGCGGGCGGCTTCGGTTAGCGGCGGGGGCCGGCGGTCAGTTCGCGCTCAGGCGTTGTTCCTGATGCTGATGCGTTTTGCGCCACCATTGGCCAGTTTGGGCACGATGAGCGTGAGCAAACCATCTTTGTGGGTGGCTTCCACGCCTTCGGCCGTCACATGGGACGGGAAGCGCACGCTGCGGCTGAAGCGACCATAATGCCGTTCCTGCACCAGCAGCCGCCCTTTTTCTGCCTGGTGCTCCTGCTGCACTTCCGCGCTGATCGTCAGCACGTTATCATCCAGGTTGATCTCGATAGCCTCGGCGGGCACGCCGGGCAAATTGGCGGTCACGGCGTAATGTTTTTCATGTTCCGCCACATCCACCGCCACCGCCAGATCTTCGCCGACGAAATCGACAAACGGGGTCAGGTCGCGGTCGCGGGCCGCATGTTCAATCATGCGATCTATCATGCGGGCAAAAGGTGAATTGACCGGAGTCCGACGGATGAGCATAAACGCCTCCTCTGTATTTACTCTCAATGATCGAGATACTCTCACTCTACACCGGGAATATCGGAATCATTTATGCGCTGCGTCGGAATTGTATAAGAAGGCGGGCGGGCGGGGACAACGCCGCCGGGGCCAGCCCTGTGGCCCCGGCAGACGGAGAACGTCGTCTCGGTACCGGCGCAGCTCCTGCTGCGGCCGGCTTACTGCGGCCGCGCCCCCTGCTGCCGGCGGCCGTCCACCGTGGCGATGAAATTGGCCCGCCCCGTATTCCACGCTTTTTTGATGTCTTCGCTGTAGCCGCCGATGGCCCACGGGGCCCGCCCCACCACCGCGCCGATCACCTCATTCACCTGGTTTTCTTTGCCGGGGATGGCAATCAGCCGATTGTAGCGATCATACACATGGACAAAATGCTGTGTGCCGCCGCGCCCGGTGACGGTCTGCCGGTACACCCACATCACATCGCCCAGGCGCACGGCTTCCAGCGCATTCCCCTTGCTGTACACCAGCCAGTTACGGGTGAAGCTGAGGCCGGGAAAGGTCGATTTTTGCTCACTGACCAGCAGCTCATTGTTGACTTCGCTCAGCACCTGCTCCGGGTCGCCCATGCGGGCCAGCCCCTGCATAATGGGATGCTTGTTGATGTTCCGGCTGCGGGCGAAGAACTGGAACAGCCCGTACAGCACCGCCAGCAGCAGCACCACCAGCGCCACCGCGCCCATCGTCCAGGCATCTTTTTCGTCTTTGGCATCCAGCACGAAGGGCAGCAGGAACTCGCGGATTTCCGGTTCTTCGGCGTTGATGTCGTCCAGCACTTCTTTGCTGATGCTGGCCGGCATCAACAGGCTGCCCTGATATTCCGTGCGGGTTTCATCGACCGTGCTGCCCACGCGCACCACCAGGATTTTTTCGCCCAGCAGCAGCCCGCCGAAATAGGCATCGGTGGAGGTACGCACGCCGTTGGTGGTGGTGTATTCCTCATAGCCGGTGTCCAGCATCTGGTCGCCGGTGATGACGACGTTGTACAGCGGCAGGCTCTCCGGCGTGGTGGCGATCACTTCGGCCATGGTCATGGGGAACGGGCCCGAAAACTGCCGCAGCCAGTACGGCGCGGCCAGCACCACCCCCACCACCAGAATAATGAACCCGACCAGCGTTAATAAAAGCACATTTCGGTTAGAACGACGCACCATCCCCGGCACGTCTATGGTTGTGACGGACATTTCCCCTCCCAGGGCTTATCACGCTTTTTACAGGTTATTTACTATTATTGATTGCTATATTCGTATTATAAGGTAAATCAATATATTGCTGCCCCACGCCTGCCCTGCGGAAAGCGGGCGCAGGTCTTAGTGCAGCCTCTTTCTGCGGCTTATTCCGGCCGGCCCCAGCCGCCACCGCCGGGCGTTTTAATGACCAGGCGCTCACCGGGCTGCATGGTGGTGGTGTATTTACCGCCGACCAGCACTTCTTTGCCCTGGCGCAGCAGCCGGTTGAGGCCGGGCTGGCCGGGCCCGCCCCCGTGCAGCCCGCCGGGGCGGCGCAGGCGGCGCTCGGTGTTCAGCGTGAGCGTGGCCTTCGACAAAAATTCATACTCCCGCACGATGCCATCGCCCCCGCGCTCGCGGCCCTCACCGCCGCTGCCATCGCGCAGCGCATACTGCCACACCCGCAGCGGGAAGGTGTATTCCAGCGCTTCCACCGGGGTATTGCGGGTGTTGGTCATGTGGCTGTGCCGGCCGGAGAGGCCCTCCCCCGCCGGGGACGCACCGTGCCCGCCGCCGATGGTTTCGTAGTACACGTAAGCCCGGCCGCGCTGCTGCCCGCCAATGGTGACGTTGTTCATGCTGCCCTGGCTGGCCGCCGGAATTTTGTCCGGCAGCGCCTGGGCCAGCGCCCCCAGGACGACATCCACCACGCGCTGGCCGGTTTCGGTATTGCCCACCGCCACCGCCGCCGGGAAATAGGGGTTCACGACGCTGCCGGCCGGGGCTTCCACCGTCACCGGCACAAAACACCCGTGATTCACCGGCACATCTTCGGCGGCCAGCAGGCGCACGCAGTACCACGCCGCCGAGCGCACGATGGCCAGCACGGCGTTCACGTTGCCGGCCACCTGGGGCGCGCTGCCGGCAAAATCGACGTGCATTCGGCTGCCCTGCACCGTCACCGCCACGCGGATGGGAATCTCCATTTCGCGCTGGCCGTCGCCCTCCAGCGCATCCGTACAGGTATAAGTGCCATCGGGGATGTCTGCAATGACCGCTTCCGTCATCCGCAGGGCATACGCCAGCAGCGCTTCGGCGTGGGCCAGGGTGGGCGGCACGCCATACCGGGCCAGCATGTCCAGCAGGCGCTCTTCGCCGCTGCGATGCGCCGCCAGTTGCGCCTCCAGGTCGCCCAGGCGTTCTTCCGGGTTGCGGCTGTTGGCGGTGATGAGGTGCAGCACCCCTTCATTCATCCAGCCGCTCAGCCGCAGCAGCACCGGCGGGATAATCAGCCCTTCCTGGTACAATTCCGTGCTCAGCGGCAGCGACCCCGGCGACATGCCGCCGACATCGGCATGATGGGCGCGGGTGGCCACGTAAAAAACCACCTCGCCGCCGGCGATGACCGGCGACACCATCGTAATATCGGGCAGGTGGGTACCGCCGCGATAGGGATCATTCAGCACCACCACATCACCCTGATTCAGGCGTTCAAACGAGCGCAGCGCATACTCCACCGAAGCGGGCATACTGCCCAGATGCACCGGAATGTGCGCCGCCTGGGCCACCATACGCCCGGCAGCGTCGAACACGGCGCAGCTAAAATCCAGCCGCTCGCGGATGTTGGGGCTAAAGCTGGCCCGTTGCAGCGTCACGCCCATCGTTTCGGCCACGCCGATGAACAGATTTTTGAACACTTCCAGCGAAATCGCATCAACAGTCATGCCAGGCTCCTGGGACGGGTGCAGTTTGATGATACCATGAAACGGCTGCGACGCAGACCGGGGCGGCCGCGTATAGTGCCTGAGCAAAGGAGTGCGTGTGGGCGAGTCGCTGTTGATTCTGGTGGCTACGGGGCTGATGCTGGTCAGCCTGGGGCTGATTCTGGTGCCGGCGGTGCCGGTTTCGGCGCTGCAATGGGCGCTGGCGCTGGTGGTGGCGGCGCTCACCGGCTTTGAGCGCATCACGCCGCCGGCGGCCCTGCTGATGACGCTGCTCATGGTGTGCGGTTCCACCTCGGCACTGTGGATGCCGCTGCTGGGGCTGCGCGGGCGGACGCTGTCGTGCGCCGGGCTGGTGGCTTTTTTCGTGGGCTTCATCGTGGGCGGCCTGCTCATCCCCCTGCCGTTGATCGGGTCGATTGTGGGCGGGGTGCTGGCGGTGTTCATCGTGCAGTATCTTCAGCAGCGCCAGGCGGCGGCCGCCCTCCGCAGCAGCGGCACCGCCCTCAAATTGATCGTTTACGGCATGATCGCCGAATTCGTCTTCGCGCTGTTGATCGTGGGGGTGTTTCTGGTATCGGTCATCAGCACGGCCCGCTGACGCGGCTCAGGTCGGTTCCAGCACCAGGTTATAATAGCCATCCACGTGGGCCTGCCAGCCGGCGGGCAGGTACGTCGTCGCATCCAGTTGAAATACCAGGGCTTCGCCGTGGAAGTGCATCCCCGGCAGCAGCTTTTCCCGGTCATAGAGCGCCAGGGTACCCCCTTCCGGCGTGGGCTTATCGCCCAGGAAGGCCGGGGTCGCCGCCGCCGCCACCGGCAGCCGCGATTCCAGCGCCGGGCGGGGCATGGTGCCGGTGGCCTGCATCCGCATATTGACGATCTCCACCGGCCGCGCCTCCAGCGCATAGCCGTAGGCGGCGTGGTGCGCCTGGTGAAAATTGGCTACCACATCGCCCTCAAAGGGGATGGTCAGTTCGTAGGCCTGGCCCACATAGCGCATATCCAGCAGCACGCGGAAGTGCATGGCGGCATCGGGGATGGCTTCGGCCCGCAGGGCGCTGCGGCCGGCGGCCAGCAGTTCGGCCTGGGTGGCCCGCAGCCGGGCGACCAGCCCGCGGCTGGCGGTGGCCAGCACCGGCAGGCTTTTTTCCACGCGCACATCGGCCAGCAGCAGCCCCAGGGCGCACAGCACCCCCGGATGGCGCGGCACCAGCACGCGGGCCATGCCCAGGCGCTGCGCCACCTCACAGGCGTGCAGCGGCCCCGCGCCGCCAAAGGCCACCAGGGTAAAATCACGCGGGTCGTGCCCGCGGGCAATCGACACGCGGCGCACGGCCCGTTCAATGCTGGCGTTGGCCACCTCAATCACCCCGCGGGCGGTTTCGATGACCTCCAGGCCGGTTTTTTCCGCCAGGGCGGCCAGCGCCCGCAGCGCGGCATCCACATCCAGGCGCAGGCTGCCACCCAGGAAATGATCGGCATCCAGCCGCCCCAGGATGGCGCTGGCATCGCTGACGGTGATGTGCTGGCCGCCGCGGCCATACACAATGGGCCCCGGCAGCGCCCCGGCGCTCTCCGGCCCCACGCGCAGCGCCCCGCCCGCGTCCACCCGCGCCAGGCTGCCGCCGCCCGCGCCGATGGTTTCAATATCCAGCAGGCGCACCCGCACCGGCAGCCCGTCGATGAGGCCTTCGGGCGCAAAGGTGGTTTCGCCGGGGCACAGCGCCACATCGGTGGAGGTGCCACCCATATCCAGCGTAATCACCCGGTCATAGCCGGCCAGCTTGGCCACCTGGAACGCGCCAATCACCCCGGCGGCCGGGCCGCTGAGCGCCGTTTGCACCGCATGTTCGGTGATGCTGTCGGCGCTCATCACCCCGCCGTCCGATTTCATAATGCGCAGCCCGCAGCGGGCCGGCAGCGCCTGGCGCAGGCGGTGGATGTAGCGGGCCATCACCGGGCGCACGCTGGCTTCCAGCGCCACCGTGCTGGCGCGTTCATATTCGCGGAATTCCGGCAGCACTTCGGAGGATAACGCCACCTGCCAGGCCGGCAGCAGGCCGCGCTCCAGAATGCGGGCCCGTACCTGCTGCTCATGCTCCGGGTTGATGAAGCTGTAGAGGAAACACACCGCCACCGCTTCCACCTGCTGCGCGGCCAGGTCATCCAGGATGGCATCCAGCGCGGCCAGGTTCAGCGGCAGCAGCACCTCGCCACGATAATCCAGCCGTTCCGGGACATCGTAGCACAGCGAGCGCGGGATGAGCGGCGGTGGTAGCTGTGGGTGCAGCGCGTACAACTGCGGCCGGTTCTGCCGGCCGATGAACAGCACATCGCGGAAGCCGGCGGTCATCAGCAGGGCGGTTTTTGCGCCGCGCCGTTCCAGAATGGCATTGGTGGCCACGGTGGAGCCATGCGCGACCTGCGTCAGTCCCTCCAGCCCGCCGGGGGTGATCTGCGCCAGCCCCAGCAGCATGGCCTCGGCCGGGTTGGCCGGGGTGCTCAGCAGCTTATGAATTTTAAGCTGCCCGCCATCGCTCAGCACCAGATCGGTAAAAGTTCCGCCAATATCCACGCCGACCAGCATACAGGGCTGCCCACTTTCCCGTCGCATTCACTCCGGGATGATTATACTACCGCAGCGCCGGCAGCACACACCGGGGCAGCAGCGCCGGGCGGGCGGTGCCGGGCGGGCTGTGCCGGGACGGGTCAATGAGCGCCTGCGTCGTCAGGCTATCGGCGGCCGCCACCATGTGCAGGTTCAGGGACGCACCCCAGTTCACCTCCTCCAGCCCGAACTCAAAGGTATGCGGGGGATAGCCCTCCACCAGCAGGCGGCCGGTCAAACAGCCGGTTCGGCCGGTACGCGGATACACCACCCCGGCAAAATAGCTGTCGTCGCCGTTGTCCGTCAGCTCAAAGCCGCCGGCATCCGTCCACAGCGGCATGTTAACCTCCACCCGCACCGCCTGAAACGCCAGCGGCTGCCCGGCGGCATCGGTCACGCGGCCGCGCACGCTGATCTCCACCCGTGCGGCTGGATCGGGCAGCAGGGCGGCCAGGTGCGTTTTTGCGCCCAGGTACAGAGCGCTGAAGGTGCCCATGGTCAGGCACAGCAGCGCCACCTGCCAGAATGCTGTGCTGCGGGCCGGCGCGGGGCGTTTCTTCTTCTTCGCCAGGAAAGCCATACAACCTCCGTTGGTGATGGTGGATGTGGCAGCGGCGGGGTGATCGACCGGTGTGCAGGCATGATGGTGCCCGGCGCATTTATCCCACATTCAGGATATGCTTATCCTGCATTTATCTTAGCAGAGAATGCCCCCGGCCGGCAATTGAGAGGGCCGGCCGCGGTCAGGATGGGGGTTGAGGGGCGGTGCCGGGGCCTTCAGCGGCTGAGCAGGTAGGCCAGCAGGGCGGCGACATCGGCATCGGGGACGCTGGCGGGCAGGCGATGGGTGCCCTGCCCGGTGGTGAACACATCGCGCAGGGTGGCGGCCGCGCCGTGGTGTAAATAGGGGGCGCTGAGCCACAGCCCGCGCAGCGGCGGGGTACGGTAGCGGCCGCCGGTGCCCACATCATAGGCGCGGCCATCGCTGCCGCGCTCGCCGCTGTGGCAGGTGGCACATTGCAGCCCGGCAAACACCGCAGCCCCGCGCTGAATCAGCTCGGCCGGCTGCTGATACGGGCTGGCGGTGGCCGGCAGCGCCCGCACATAGGCCAGCAGCGCATCAAAATCGACCACATCCTGGCGCAGGCCGGTGCCCGCCTGGGCCAGGCGCACATGCTCTTCCAGCGCGGTCAGGTCGCCCCAGGTGCCGATCCAGCCATAGGGCGGCAGCGTATTCGCCAGGTCGGCCAGCAGCGGGGTGTTAAAGCCCTCCCACACCCGGCCATCGGACAGGCCATCAAAATGGCAGGCGGCGCAGGAAAGGCTGCTGCCGGCGCTCAGGCGCGGGTCGGTGGCGGTGTGGAACAGCCGCGCCCCGATGCGCGTTTGCAGCGGCACGGTCTGGAGCGTCACCGGGTAATTGTCCTGCACATTCAGGAAACGCAGGCTGACGACGGACAGCGTGCTATCCAGCGTGTTGTGCACCAGCAGCGACTGGCCATCACGGCTGAAGAGCATGGCGCGGGGGTTGGCCCCCAGGCGCACGAAACCGGCCCCCCGCCGCGTGTCCAGGTCGATCACGGATAAATCATCGCTGCCGGCGTTCAGCACATACAGGCGATCGCGGTCAGTGTTCAGGCGCACGGTGAAAGGCAGATGCACCGGACGATCAATCAGGTTCAATTCCAGGCGCAGTTCCGGGCGCACCTGCATCGTCGCCAGGTCCACCACCTGCACCACCGGCAGCACGCGGGCATCAAACGGCACCTGCGGCAGATCGGCATTCAGGCGGCTCTGTGGCAGGTAGGCCAGCCCGGCGCGGGTATCCAGTTCCAGCGAGGCCGAGAGGCCGCTGTCGCGCCCGGTGGCCAGGGTTTGCACCACGCGGCCGGCCGGCAAATAGATCAGGCTCAGGTCGCCCGTCCAGAAGTGGGTGACGTACACAAAGTCGCCCCAGCGGGCCAGGCCGGTGGGGAACGGCGGCGTGTCGATGCGGGTGATGATGCGGCCATCGTTAATGTCGAGCACGATGATCTGCGCGGCTCCCTGGAGCGCGATGCAGGCGGTGGTGGCGCTGCACAGCACCCCGTTCACCGGCAGCGTGCCCAGGGGATAGGTGGCCGTCACGGCCCCGGCCGCCAGATCAATGACGGACAGCGTGCCCTCCCCGCGATTGACCACCAGCAGCCGGGTATTGTCCTCCGTCAGCATGAGGCTGCGCGGATCGCGCCCGACGGTGATTTCCTGCTCAATGGTGCCGGTGGCCGGCTCCACCAGGGCTACCGTATCGGTAAGGGGGTCGGCCACGGCCAGGCGGCCGGTGGGCAAAAAAACCAGGCTGGAAGCCGTGCGGGCCGGGGTGCCGGCCGGCAGCGCATACAGCGGCAGCGGCTCATCGGACTGGGCCACCAGCGGCAGCGCCAGCAGCAGCAGCCCCATCCATACCAGAAGATTACGCCAGTGTGTCACAGAGATTATCCCGTTATGTGTGCCAGTACAGCGGCCGGTGCGCCGGTTCAGCGCAGCACCAGCAGCCGATCCGTCATCAGCGTGATGAGGCGAGTACGGACGATGGGCTGCCCATTCTCATCGGTGGCCGTAACCGCAAAGGTGATCCGCACCACATCCACCCCGTTCAGTCCCGTGCCGCGGGTTTCCAGCGTGGGATTATCCCGCGCCAGCGTGGCCGGGCTGTAGGAATATGTCACCTGGCCGCTGGCCGGGGTCAGCCGGCCTTCCGCCAGCACCGCCGCCGGCGTGGCCACGGTATAGTAGGCCTGCACATTCGTCCAGCCGCGCGGGATGGTGATTACAAAGGGCACCGCGTTCCCCGGCGTAATGGCCACTTCGTCCGGCTGGTTCACCGTCAGCGTGGCCGCTTCATCGTCGGTGACGTACACGGTATAGCGCTGGGTGGCGGCCGGGTAAGGCGCTTCCAGCAGCCCGGTGGAGATGGGGCCGGCGTAGCCGGTGGTGATCGTCACCGTCCACACGCCCGGCTCATCCACCATAAAATCGCCCGCGGGGACATAAAAATAGCCGGTGGCGCTGGCCGGCCCGCTGAACGCCCGCACCCGGCCGGAGGGCGCAGTGACCTCGACAGCGACCGTCAGCGGCAGCGTGGGGGCCACCTGGCCCATCACCGACAGGGTATGGCCCACCGCCAGCACCTGGCCGGGGCGGGTGCCCGTGGGGTGCAGGAACATCGTCACCGGCTGGCCGCCGCGCGTGAGCAGCGGGGCGCTAAAGGGCGGCAGCACGCGGGCGGTATCGTCGGCGGCGGTGATGACGGCCAGCGCGGCATAGGTGGCGCTGTCCTGCGGCGTAACCACCCCGCCGAACAGGAAGATATAATCGCCGGGGCGCTGGCCCTGGGCCCCCGCGCCGATCTGCGCGGCCAGCACATCCTCATTATCGCGGCGTACCGGCAGGCTGCCATCGGCATCGCCCTGCACAAACTGGGCCACAGTCACATCCGGGCGGACGGCGCTGATGTAGGCATAGGTGCCCGGCGCATACAGCACCGGCAGCGCATCCAGCGCAATCAGGCGTTCCAGGCTGCCTTCCGGCGAGGCGAAACCGGCATGATTCGCGCGCAGGAACTGCGTGTACTGGCCGTAATTGTCCTGCACCTGCACAATGGGGCGGATGCCGCTGGTGGCATTGTCCGGCAGGTACAGCACATCGCCGGCATAATAGGGAAAGTAGAGGAAAGCCGGCAGCCCCGGCGCGTCCACCGGGTACACGGCCATATCAAACCAGGCCTGCGGGCTGCGGGTGTAGCCTTCGAGGCCGCGCCGGCCGCGGGCCGTCAGGCCGCTGTCCGCCCCGGCCACCACGCCGGCGCTGCGCTGGCTGGCGGCCCACAGCCGCCCGGCGCTGTCGGTATAGCGCACCTCATACTCCACCACATATTCACCCGCGCCTTCAAACACGAAAGTTTCCGGGCTGTAAAAATAACCGTTGCGGGTGGCCCGCCCGGTAAAAGTGCGCGTCACCGGCTCCAGGTTGCCCAGGGGGAAGAAGCGCAGCGTCACCGTCACTTCCGCCGCGCTCCCCGGCGCAACGGTCAGGCCGGGCTGGAACGTATCGCCTTCGGTGAAGGGCGTGCCGGGCAGCACCGCCGGATACAGCGCCAGCGGCTGCGCCACCAGCACGCGGTAAGCGGCCGTCACGCTGTAACGATGGCCGGACGTGTCGTTAACCGCGCCATTGAGGGCAATGTCGTAGATGCCATCGACATCGAAGGGATACGCGGAAAACAACGGATCCAGCGTGGTGAGCCGGGCCAGGTTCATGGGCGTGGTGCTGCCCTGGCGGGTGCGTTCATCCAGCGCCGGCGAGGAGAGAACCAGTTGCTCAAAGGGCAGCGTGGGCGAGCGATCCACCCGCGCATCGGGCCGGGTGACGGTGATGGTCACTTCGCCGCCGGGCAGGGCCAGCGGCAGCGCCGGCAGCGGCAGCACATCATAGCGATTGGGCAGCAGGGCCGGTAAATACGGCTCCAGCGGGTAATTGCCCGGCGGGACGATGACCGTGGGCGCGGGGTAACGCACCCGGTTCGACCGGGCGGCGCTGTTGAACAGGGCGGCCGCGGTGGGCAGCGCCCCGCTGCCGCCATCGGTGACGGCCTCTTCCAGCAGCGTCCACAGCATCCCCGGCGGGGCCACCGTGCCCACCGTCAGCACCAGCGGCAGGCGCGTGCGCGAGGTGCCGGGGCCGCCGCTGCCGGCCGTGCTGAAGACGACGTTATCGTACCAGTCAAAGGGTTCGCTGTTGCCCACCTGCGCCAGCCCGGTGAACACCGGCGCATACATCCCGGCCGGCAAATCCGGCGGCAGCGGCACGGCAAAAGTGAGCGTAAACCGCACCTGGTCGCCTTCGCGGACGGCGGCCACCGGCACCGATTCGCCCAGGAGCCATTCCTGCTGCAAATTATCCACCGCCAGCCCGGTACGGGTGAGGGTGGACGACCAGCCGTTGCCCGTTTCGGCGGTGGTGGACAGCGGAAAACCATCGCTGCGGTACAGCGGCAGCAGGCCAAGCTGGCCGCGCATTTGCAGCGCCAGCGCGGCATCTGCCTCCGGGACGAGCAGGCGCACCTCCAGCGTCAGTTGCAGCGTATCGCCGGGGGCATAGCGGGTGGCGGCGATGTCGCCCTCGGCCAGCCAGATGGCCGCCCCGCGGGCCAGCGTGCCGCCGGTGCTGAAAGGCACGCGGGCGCTGCCGGGGGTGGGCGGTAAATCGCGGTGGATGAGTACGGCCGGGCCGCCGGGCAAATCGCCGGGGGCCGCGGGCACATTGTCCGGCGCGGTGGCGGCCGGGCTGATGAGATAGGGCCCAAACGGCGTACCGCGCAGCGTGGCGCTGAAGGCCCCGGCCGGGCTGGCCGTCACGCGCACGGTTTCGCCCGTCAGCAGATTGCGAATGAACACCAGCGCCCGCGGAAAGACCGCCCCGTCCGCGCCGGTGACGATCACATCCTCCGGGGTGGCCCCGGCCGCCAGGGTAATGCGGGCCGCATCCGGCGCGGCCCCCGGCACCAGCGGCGATTGTGCCAGCGCGGGTATGCCCATCAGCAGCAGCACCAGCAGCAGTATCCCTGCCTGATCTCGCCTGAACAAACGCTTTCTCCCTGCTCACCATGATCCAGTGATGACCCGGCCAAAAGCCCCGCCAGGCAGCACGCCGGTTTGTGTTATGATAGGCGTGTTGTTTCATTGTACCGTATTCCCCGCGCCCGGCGGGAGACAGGGTTTACGCGCCATCCCATGAGCAGCACCTGGCAGCCGCGGCATCCGGCACTGGCGAAAGCCGTCCAGCTTATTGAACAGCGCATCGGGCTGAATATTGCGGCGCATTTTCAGGCGGAGTGTGTGCCGCTGCTGGAACGGCTGGCCGGCGGTAATTTAGCGCACCTGGTGCGCCGCCTGGAAAGCCAGCCGGAATCGTCGGCGGAATGGCAGGCGCTCATCAGCACGCTGACGATTGGCGAAACCTACTTCCTGCGCGACAAAGATCATTTTACGCTGCTGCGCCAGACCATTTTACCGGCGCTGACGCTGGAAAAGCGCCGCCAGCAGCGCAAAGAACTGGTCATCTGGTGTGCCGGCTGTGCCTCCGGCGAAGAACCGTATTCCGTGGCCATCACCCTCCAGGAATTTTTGACCGACCTGCCCGCCTGGTCGATCACCATCCTGGGGACGGACATCAATGGTCGCGCCATCGAAGCGGCCCGCAAAGGCGTTTACCGCCAGTGGTCTTTTCGGCATACCGGCATCGGTTTTGAAAAACGCTATTTTACGGCGGTCAGCGGCGGAGCCATGATTAAGCCGGAGATTCAAAAACTGGTGAGCTGGCAGCGGGCGAACATTCTGGCCGCCGCGCCCCTGCCGGCCTGCGATATTATTTTCTGCCGCAATGTGCTGCTGTACCTGAAGAAAGACAGCATTCAGCAGGTGGAGGAAACGCTGTTCAGGACGCTGGTGCCGGGCGGCTGGCTGCTGCTGGGCCAGGCGGAGGCCATTCGCTTTCAACGTGAGCGCTGGCATTTGCACATCTTCCCCGGCACGCCCATCTACCAGAAACCGCTGGCCGCCGGTGAAGCCGGGCGCATTGACTATGAGCCGCCGGCAACCCACGGGCAGAGTACCCCGGTGCCCTTCGCCCTCACCCGCGAGAGCGCCTATATTGATGCCGTCCGCGCCATCCAGACGGATCGCCAGGAGGAAGCGGCCCGCCACCTGATGGATTTGCTGGCGCAGTACCCGGCCCATGCCCGCGCCCATGCGCTGCTGGCCTTCCTGTTCGCCGGCCGCCAGGCGCTGCCAGAAGCGCAGGCCCATCTGGATGCCGCCCTCAGTTATGACCCGCTGCTGGCAGACGCGCACTACATCCGCGCCATGCTGCACCTGGAACAGCACAACACCGCCAGCGCCCGCGAAGCCCTGCGGGCGGCGCTCTACTGTGACCGGGGGCATGTGATGTCGGCCTATTTACTGGGCAGTTTACAGGCGGCCGCCGGCAACCTGCCGGATGCCAGCCGGCTGTGGCGCAACGCCCGCCGGGCGCTCATCGCGCTGGCCCCGCATGATTATGTCTCTGACCTGAGCGATATGACGGCCGCCACGCTGGATGCGCTGCTCGTCGCCCGGCTGGATGAAGATTAAGGCCGGCTACGGCGCGATGCCCAGGCGGGCCAGCAGGCCGTCCAGCGCGGCCAGCAAATCGGCCTCGGCATCGTCGTTCACCAGCGTATAATCGGCAATGGCGATGGGGCCGCCCTTCTCCAGCCGTTCGATCTCCTGCCAGTCACGGCGTTCAGCTTCTTCATGCGTCAGCGGGCGCACCGGGCGGCCCGCCAGGCGGGCATAACGCAGCGCCCTGGGCGCGACGATGGCCACCACCAGCATGGCAGCACCCGGTTCCTGGTGCAAAGTGCGATATTCGCTGAAGCTGTACAGGCCATCAATGACGATGACGCGCTGCTGCGTGAGCGCCTGGCGCAGGGACGGCAGCGCCCGCCGGGCGATGGCATCCATCCCTTCCTGGGCGCGGAATTCTTCGCGCACGATGCGCTCATTTTCCGGCGTGACCGGCAGGCCGCGCCGCACCACTTCATCTTCCACGATGCCGCCGAAGCGAAATTGAAAAAAGCCGCGCTGTTCCAGATGGCGGGCACATAAAGTTTTGCCCGCGCCGGGCATCCCCACCAGCGCCAGGGTTCGTATCGGGTGTATTGCCTGCGTCATGCCGCCTCAACCTGCTGTGTACATTCTGCCGGCGGGGATTATACACGCAATTGCTGCCGGGCAGCAGACGCGCTTAGTCCGGGGGTGGCGCGGGGGGTTTACGGCACAGAATGCCGAAGCCGGTGGTGTAACTGCCGAAGATGGGATGCTGGCGCACCTGCGGCTGGCTGTCCTGGTGCAGCGCCCGCCGCTTCAGCCGGGCCATGAGGGGCCGCAGCACGCGCCCGGTATAGCGCAGCCGCTTCTGTTTGTGCTGCTGGTGCAGCCATTCCCGCAGCATATCCACCAGCACGCTCCAGAAAGCTCCCTGGCGCTCAATGGTGATGTCGGTAAAGCCCGTCCGGGCCAGCGTCATCTGCCACCAGGTGTCCGTATAGCGGGCAAAATCGTAAGGATCACCGTGCAGCCGGAACAAAAACGGCACGTTGATGAGCAGCGTCCCACCGGGGCGCAGCGCCCGGAAGACTTCGGCCAGCACCGGCTGCGGCTGCGGGATATGCTCCATCAATTCGGAGCAGATGACCACATCGAACAGCGCCGGGGCGAAGGGCAGCGCGGCCGCGTCCGCCAGCACATGCGGCGCTTTGTCCGCCAGCAAATTGAGGTAGGTCACGCGGCCGGCCAGGGCATCGGCATTGAAGACACCGCGTTTGTGCAGGCGCGTACCGCCCACATCCAGCACCGCCCGCCCCGGCAGCAGGGCCGGCGCGTGGCGCAGTTGAAATTCATCCACATAAAAACGGCGCAGCGAGGACGAAATATCGTCTAATGGAGCCTGGAGGGCCGGGGGAATGGTCAGCGGTGACATGAATAAAACGGGGCAGGCCGTCCCTGCCCCGCCCGCCTCAGCGTAAATTGACCAGGCAGCGGCGCTGGCTGCGCGTCTGCGGGATGATGGCCGGGCAGGTGGCGATGACATCCACCGGGCCGCGGCGCACTTCAAAATAGGCCCCCTGGGGGGCGCTGCTGCTCAGCCAGAAGGCCTGGCGCAGCCCGCGAAACGCCGAGATCAGCCGGCAAATATCGGTGGGCGGCTCACCCGGCGGGTACTGGCGGAAAGCGCTGGTATCAAACGCCAGCAGGCAGTTACCGGCGGACAGGCCGCGGCTGGCGACATTCCACGACGAGGCTTCAAAGACGAAGGCTTCGGCCATTTCGCCCTGTTCATTCAGCTCATAGAGATGAATTTCCAGGTCGGTCAGCTCGGCGAAAGTCAAATTCCGGCGATCACGATTGTACAGCACCAGGCCGCGGCCATCGTACACCAGCAGCACCCGGGCATCATCCGCATTCAGCATGTCCAGGCCCGGCGTGGGCGTGGGGGTAAAGGTGGGCGTGCTGGACGGCGTGAGCGTGGGACTGGGCGTAAAGGTGGCCGTGGGGGTCTCCGTCGGCGTGGGGGTGAGCGAAGGTGTCGGCGACGGCGTATCGGTGGGGGTCAAGCTGGCGGTGGGCGACGATGTGGCCGTGGGCGGGACGATTTGCGCGGCCGCGGTGGCAGTTTCGACCGCCGCCGTCTGTGAAGCCGCGGCCCGCGCTGCTTCCGTCAGCGTCTGGCGGGCGGCCGCGGTGGCCCCAATGGCCGATTCGATGATGGCCTGCGCGGTTTCGGTGGACTGCTGCTGCGCCGTGCCCTGGGCGGTTTGCGTCAGCACGGCATCGGCCGCGGTGCGGGTTTGCGTTTGCGCGGCCGCGGCATCGGCCGTCAACTGCGCGGCGGCCGTCTCTGTCTGGCGGGCGCTCGTCGTGCCGGCGATGGCCAGTTCTTCCTGCGCCTGCATGGTGGCCGTACCGGCCAGCGCCACCAGCGCCGCGGCCGCATCGGCGGTGGCAGTTGCGCCCACATCCACCGGCGGCGTGAGCAGGCCGGGCAGCACCACCACGCCGGCGATGACCAGCACCAGCAGCAGCGCCCCCACCACCAGCAGCCCGGTCCGGCTGTTCGTGGACGGAGCCGCCGCCGGTTTGCCATCCGCTTCGGCGCGGCTGGCCAGGCTGGCCGGGCGGCTGCGCGTATCGGTGATGGTGGGCGCGTCGTCCTCGCCGTCTTTGCCGGCCGGCACCGGGCGCGGAATGGACGCGGTGGTACGGTCTTTACGCGGCGCGGCCGTCAGCGGCGCGGGTTCGCTGCCGGCGGTGGCATAGGCATTTTGCAGCGCCCGCACAAAATCGGCACAGGTGGTATAGCGTTTGTGCAGGTCTTTATCCAGCGCCTTCATCAACACCCGTTCCACTTCGGACGGGATCGCCGGGTTCACATCGCGCGGGGGCGGCGGCGGATCGCTGATGTGTTTGAGGGCCACGCTCATCGCCGAAGCATCGTCGAAGGGCACGCGGCCGGTGAACATCTCATAGGCGATGATGCCGAGCGAATATTGATCGCTCTGGGCCACGGCCTGCGCCGACGAAATGGCCTGCTCCGGGGCAATATAATGCACGCTGCCGAAGGTATTGCCGATGGTGCCTTCCAGCGCATTCAACGCCAGCCCAAAATCGGTGAGGATGGCATTGCCTTCGCTGTTGACGATGATGTTGGAGGGCTTCACATCGCGGTGGATGATGTTCTGACGATGGGCATAATCCAGCGCGGCGGCAATATCTTCCAGAATTTGCAGCGCGGTGGGCGGGGGCAGGTAGCCTTCTTCGCGGGCGTAGCCTTTCAGCATTTCGCGCAGGTTGCGCCCCTCAATATATTCCATCGCAATGTAATACAGGCTGTCATACTGCCCGAATTGATAAATGCCCACGATGCGCGGGTGGCTTAAGCGGGCGATGGAACGCGCTTCGCGCAGGAAACGCTCGCGGTATTCCTCCTCCTCTGCACTGGCGATCAGTTGAGGCTCAATCACTTTCACGGCCGCGTAGCGCTCCAGCTTTTCATCAAAGCCGCGGTAAACCCGCGCCATGCCGCCGGTGCCCTGTATTCCCTCAATCAGATAATCGCCCAGTTTTTTCCCGATCAACGGGTCATTGGAGGACATGCATTTTTCCCATCAGCAGGCCGCACTCAGCACAGCAGCACACCCGGTTTGGCCGGGCAGATGCAATCAACAGTCGTGATTATAGCGCAAAATCAACCCGGCGAAACCCCTGCCACGCCAGATACTGGAAAATTTATTACAGTTAATTGTCTACCGTTTCACGGTTTTCAGGTATAATAAAAACATTCACGCAGTCCTGGCAGTGAGGAAGACTTGACACCTTCACCCGATATTCCCGAAAAAGAGATCCGTGAGCGCTGCACCGCCCTGCTGAATGCAGCGGCCGATGAAGCCCGCCGCCTGGGGCATAATTACATCGGCACGGAACATCTGTTCATTGCCGCCACGCGCAATGAAAACGGCTTCACCTGCGAGCTGCTGCGCCGGGCGGAGATGAATCCGCGCCAGGTACGCAACGAAATTCGCCGCGAGGTGGGCACTTCTGAGGGGCCGGTGGGCGAAGTGCTGCCCCTCACCCCGCGCACGGCCATGGTGCTGTCGCTGTCCATCTTCCTGGCGGAGCAGGATAACCGGGCCGTGGTGGAAGAAGACCAGATGGTGATGGCGCTGCTGCAAGAAGGCGAAGGCGTGCCGGTGCGTAAGCTGGTGGAGATGGGCTTTGACCTCAATCTGTGGTTGCAGCGGCTCATCAGCGAGCAGCACGACGAAGAGCACCCGCCGGTGGGCATCCCGGATGATGTGGATAACCTGTGGGAAAGTGATAGTGACATCGGGCTGGATTTTTCGGAGTCGGAACTGGTGCCGCCGCGGCCGCGGCTGGACAGCAGCAGCCTGCCGATGACCCCGCTGCTGGATCGTTACGGGCGCGACCTGACGGCCCAGGCGGCGGCCGGGCGCATCGGCGAGGCCGTCGCCCGCGATACCGAAATTCGCGCGGTGGCCCGCACGCTGGCCCGCAGCAAAAAGAACAACCCGCTGCTGCTGGGCGATGCCGGCGTGGGCAAAACGGCCATCGTGGAAGGCCTGGCCTATGCCATCCACCGCAAAACCGCCCCCGCCCCGCTGCTGAACAAGCGCATCGTGCAAATTGAGATCGGGACGCTGGTGGCCGGTACCAGCCTGCGCGGCCAGTTCGAGGAGCGCCTGATTGGCATTGTGGACGAAGTGAAGCGCTCCGGCACCATCATCCTGTTCATCGACGAAATTCACACCATCGTCGGCGCGGGCGATACCATTGATAGCAATCTGGATGCGGCCAACATCCTTAAACCGGCGCTGGCCCGCGGCGAAATTATGTGCATCGGGGCCACCACCCACGAAGAATACCGCCGCGCCATCGCCCAGGACCCGGCGCTGGCCCGCCGCTTTCGCACCATTGATGTGGATGAGCCGCTGGAAGAAGATGCCATTACCATCCTGCGCGGGCAGCGGGAACGGCTGGAACTGCATCACAAAGTGACCATCCAGCCCGCCGCCATTGATACCGCCGTGCATATGTCGGTGCGCTACCTGCCGGATAAGCGCCTGCCGGATAAAGCGCTGGATTTGCTGGATGAAGCCTGCACCCGCGTCACCATTCGCACCGTCGCGCCGGATGACACCGGCGAAATACTGGAAGTGCAGGCATCCGATATTGCCGGCGTGCTGTCCGAATGGACGGGCATCCCCGTCACCGAGCTAACGCAGGATGACCGGCGGCGGCTGGCCGGGCTGGAACCGGCGCTGCGGGCGCGGGTCATCGGGCAGGATCGGGCGGTGCGGATCGTGGCAGATGCCATTAAGACGGCCCGCGCCGGGCTGAATGACCCCAACCGTCCCATTGGTGTCTTCCTGTTCCTGGGCACCTCCGGCGTGGGCAAAACGGAACTGGCCCAGGCGCTGGCGGCCTTCATGTTCGGCACCGAAGAAGCCATCATCCGGCTGGATATGTCCGAATTTCACGACGCGCACACCGTCGCCCGCCTCATTGGTTCGCCCCCCGGCTACAAAGAGAGCAGCCGCGGCGGCCAGTTGACCGATGCGCTGCGCCGCCGCCCCTACAGCGTGGTGCTGCTGGACGAGATCGAAAAAGCCGCGCCGGAAGTGTTCGACCTGTTCCTGCAAATTTTTGACGACGGCCGCCTCAGCGACGCGCACGGCCGCCCGGTGGATGCCCGGCAGTCCGTCTTCATCATGACCAGCAACGTGGGCACCCGCGAGAACAGCAAAAGCATGGGCTTTGGCAAAATGGACGATGCCGAGCCGGATTTTTCGCCGCATTTGCACCAGTTCTTCCGGGTGGAATTCCTCAACCGGATTGATGAAGTCGTCACTTTCCGCTCGCTGACGCGCCAGGATTTAAGCGGCATTCTGGATTTGCAACTGCGCGATCTGCATCAGCGCCTGTCCACCCAGAAGATGCGCCTGGAACTGACCGACGAAGCCCGCAGCCTGATTCTGGATGCCGGTTATGACCCGGTGAACGGGGCCCGGCCGCTGCGGCGGGCGGTGGAACGAATGCTGACGCGGCCGCTGAGCAGCGCCATCGTGGAAGATCGCTTTCAGGCCGGCGATACCATCGTGGCGCTGCGTACCGCCGACAATACCATTGATTTTCGGGCCCGCACCGGGGCCGGTGCCGAGTAATTTCGGCGCACGGCCACCCCGCCCCCACCCTGCCCGGCCCGCGGCCGGGTGTTTTTGGTTTCATCCACGTTTGCGTTATACTCTGCGTTAGCTCATGAACCCGTATACAGTTATGGTTAGCCAGGATGATAAAACCACCCCAGACCGGTCGCCGCCCCCTCCTCGCCAGTGAGGAAGAACTCCGCCGCCTGCTGCGCCAGCGCCATGATGGCGATAAAAGCGATCCTTTCGCCACCGACCCCGCCCCGGACATCAGCGAAACCGGCCGGCTGGCGCTGCGGCTGAACAATATTGATTATTACTTCTGGCTCGGCGACCTGTGCGCCGGGCGCGTGCAAAGCCAGGAAAATCGCCTGCGCATTTTTTACGCCGGCAAAGTCCTCATCGCCTGGGGTCGGGCGCTGGCCATGGCCAAAAACGATGTTGACCGCACCTTTGCCCGCCGCGCCATGGATGCTTTTGGCGAATGGGTCATCCGTATGGCGCTGGATTACCCCTCGCAGCGCAACCTGGCGGTGGCGCTGTGGGTGATCGCCGCGGATGAAGGCGACGATTTGCCCGCGCCCACCGTCCCGGAGCGCAGCCGGGCCCGCCTGTTGCAGGCCTACGCCAGCCCCGGCAAAAGCACCCTCTCCGGCAGCACGTCGGATGAAACCCAGTTCGATTCGGTGGCCACCAGCCGCGAAACCCGCGCCGGCGCGGGCAACGCCGAAGTGTTCAGCGATGTGTCCGAAACGCGGCTTAAGCCGTCCGGCGAAGCGGCTTCCTCGGCCATTGTGGAGCCGCAGCCGCCGCCCGCGCCGGTGTCCGAAACCAAGGCCGGCGAAAGTGTCGAAATTCCCCACGGCGAATTTACCTCCATGGAAGAAGCGCCCGGCAGCAGCCCCGCCCGCCAGATCAGCCTCAAGCCGGTGCGGGCCGGCCAGGCCGCTGACGATGGCGAATTCCGGGTGGGCCAGCGCCTGGAAGACCGCTACGAAATTGTGGATGTGCGCAGCGGCGGGATGGGCGTGGTGTACCTGTGCTACGATCACGAAAAGCGCGAACCCATCGCCATCAAAACCTTTCAGCGCCGCTTTCTGGACAATGAAAAAGCCGTCGCCCGCTTTGAACAGGAAGCCTACCTGTGGATTAAGCTGGATCGTCACGCGCACATCGTCCATGCCAAGCTGGCCCAGAAAATTCAACAGCGCCCCTATATTTTCCTGGAGCACATCAGCGGGATGGAAAATGTGGGCGTAGACCTGCGTAGCTGGATCGACCATAACCGGCTGACGCTGCGGCACAGCCTGTTATTCGGGCTGCACATCGCCCTGGGGATGCAGCACGCCACCGGCAAAATTCCGGGGCTGGTGCACCGCGATATTAAGCCCGGCAACGTGCTGGTGACGCATGACGGCATCGCCAAGATTACCGATTTTGGGCTGGTGCGCTCGCTGGATTTGGCCCGCCTGCCGGAAGGCGGCGATGCCGGCGACGCGGGCGAAGGCGATGCCCGGCTAACGCGCCTGAATGCCCTGGTGGGCACCCCGCCCTACATGTCCCCGGAGCAGTTCGAGACGGCCAGCCAGGTGGACAGCCGTTCCGATATTTATGCTTTTGGCACGGTGCTGTATGAAATGGTGGTGGGCCGCCATGCCTTTCAGGCCCACGGGGTAAAAGCCTGGCGCGAAGCCCACACCCGCCAGCCCGTCATCATCCCCGATCTGCCGCAGCCCATGCCGGCCGCGCTGCAAACGCTCATTTTGCGCTGCATGGCCAAAAAACCCGCCGAGCGCCCGCAGTCCTGGCAGGAGATCGTCACCACGCTCTCCGATATTTACGTGGCGCAGATTGGCACCCTGCCGCCGCTGGAGATGGATGGCATCCAGCTTCAGGCGCGGGAATTGATGGACAAAGGCTATTCGCTGACGGAACTGGGCTGGCTGGAAGAAGCGCTGGCCGCCTATGACCAGGCCATCAGCCTGCAACCGGATTACGCCTGGGCCTGGGCCCGGCGGGCCCGCACGCTGCGCCTGCTGGAACGCCACGAAGAAGCCCTGGCCTGTTATGATAAAGCGCTGGCCATCCAGCCAGATTACGCCTGGGCCCACAACGGCCGCGGCATCATTCTGGATCGCCTGGGCCGCCCGCAGGAGGCCATCACCTGCTTCACCACCGCCACCGAGCTAAACCCCAATGACGTGTGGTACTGGTACAACCGGGGCGACCTGCTGGACAAACTGGGCCAGCGCGAAGAAGCCATCACCATGCTCCAGCGCGGGCTGAAGGTGGATCCGCGCCATGCCAACAGCCATGCCCGCATCGGGCAAATTTTGCGCCACCTGCGCCGCTATGAAGAGTCCGTCGTGGCCTATGAACGGGCTATTGCCCTCCAGGCGGATTACGCCTGGGCGCATAACGGCTGCGGGCTGTCCCTGAAAAGCCTGGGCCGCACCAGCGATGCCATCCTCAGCTTTAAGCGGGCCACCCGCTACCAGCCGGAGATCGTGTGGCACTGGTACAACCTGGCGGAAACCCTGGTTGACCTGCGCCGCTACCAGGACGCGCTGGCCCCCGCCCGCGAAGCCACCCGCGTTGATCCGCTTCATGCCATGTCCTGGGGCAAGCTGGGCCAGGTGCTGCGCTATTTGCGCCAGCTCCCCGAAGCGCTGGATGCCTATGAACGGGCCATCGAGCTGGATGAACATTTTGACTGGGCCATCAACGGTAAGGGGATGGTGCTGGAACAACTGCACCGCTACGAGGAAGCGCTGACGTGCTACCGCCAGGCCGCCGCCCTGCACCCGGGCCGCGACTGGTACATTTACAACCAGGCCAACGCGCTGCACCTGCTGAACCGCACCGCCGAAGCCCTGCCGCTGCTGGAACAGGCCATCGCCATCAACCCCACCTATGCCCGCAGCCTGGCGCTGCATGGCAGCATTTTACGCAGCATGGGCCGGCTGGACGACGCGCTGGCCGCCCTGCGCCAGGCCACCGACCTCACGCCGGATTATGCCTGGGCATGGAATGAACTGGGCATCGCCCTGGAAGCCGGCGAACAGTACGAAGAAGCGCTGCACGCTTACCAGCAGGCCGCCCTCCATGAGCCGGATAAGCCCTCCTACCCCTATCGCCAGGCGGATGTGTTGATTGCCCTGCATCGCTATGACGAGGCCCTGCAGGCGCTGGAACGCGCCCTGCGGTTGAACAGCCGCAGCGCCCACATCTGGGCCAAGCACGGGCAAATTTTGCGCCGGCTGAACCGGCTGGACGAAGCCCTGCAAAGCTATACCAGCGCCGTGGAACTGGAGCCGGATTACGCCTGGGGCTGGAGCGGGCGCGGGCTGACGTTGAGCGCCCTGAACCAGCACGAAGAAGCCCTCTACTGCTTTCAGGTGGCGCTGTCGCTGGATGACCGGGACGTGTGGTACTGGCATAATTATGCCGAAGAATTGATGCACCTGGGCGAAAACGAACAGGCCGCCGAAGCGCTCTCCAGCGCCCTGGAAGCCGACCCGCAGCACACCGAAAGCTGGATGAAATATGGCCAGGTGCTGCGAACCCTGGGGCGGCTGGAAGAAGCCCTGGCCGCCTACAACAAAGCCGTGCGCCTCAATGCCCGGTCGGGCTGGGCCTGGAACGGGCGCGGGCTAACCCTGCGCGAACTGGGCCGGCTGGAGGAAGCCGTCAGCAGTTACGATCAGGCGATCCAGGCGGAGCCGGCCGTCACCTGGTACTACATCAACCGGGTGGTGGTGCTGCTGGAGATGGGCCGGCGCGAAGAGGCGCTGAAAACCACCGAAGACGCGCTGACCATCGCGCCGCATAACCCCACCGTGTGGGCCCGCCGCGGGCAGGTGCTGCGCCGCCTGTATCGCTTCGATACCGCCATTGAAAGTTATCATCAGGCGCTGGCGCTGGATACCACCTACGCCTGGGCCTGGAACGGCAAAGGCATGTGCCTGGCGGCCCTGCATCGCTGGGAGGAAGCGCTGGTGTGCTACCAGCACGCCGTGAAATATGATCCCGGTGAGGTGTGGTTCTGGCACAATTATGGCGAAGCGCTGGATCATCATGAGCGCCTGGAAGAAGCCGAAAGCGCCTTCCGGCGGGCGCTGCAACTGAACCCGCAGCACGATTTCTCGCGGGACAAACTCCAGGCCGTCCGTGATAAAATGAAGCGCCGCGAATAACCATCCGTGCAGGAGAGGGAAGCCATGTCGTCATACAAGCGCCGGGGAGAAATCTCCATCACGTTTATGAGTGGCCCGCTGGACGGCAAAACCCTCACGTTTGAGCAGCCAGAGCCGGGCAAACAGCGCATCATCACCATTGGCCGGCGCGAAGGCTGCGATGTGCTGATGAAGTTTGATAATCAGGTATCGCGGCTGCACGCCCGCCTGGGCTGCACGGCCCGCGCCGTGACCGCCAGCGACAGCATGACTTCGCCCATGCTGCTCAATTTCTGGCTGGAAGATGGCGGCAGCCGCAACGGTACCTTTGTCGAAAAAGAAACTGACCCGCTGGAAGGGCGCGTGCAACTGCGGCCGGGGACGCTGTTCCGCGTGGGGCGTACCTGGCTGCGGCTGGATGTGCCGCTGTCCTACGGCTGAGCCGCCACCCTGGTTTAATCCCTGTTCAGAAAGGACAGCCCCCATGACCGCGCAAACAGGCACCTTCATCACCACCGATCAGCTGCGGCTGCACACCGTGGCCTGGCAGCCGGCCGGCCCGCCCCGCGGGCTGGTTTTTCTGGTGCATGGCTACGGCGAGCATATCGGGCGCTATGAGCCGGTGGCGCAGGCGCTGCTGCACAGCGGTTTTGCCGTTTACGGGCTGGATCATCGCGGGCACGGGCGCAGCGAGGGCCGCCGGGCCTATTTCGCCCGGCTGGACGATGCCGTCAACGATCTACAGGGCTATTTTGCGCAGGTGAGCGCACAGCAGCCGGGGCTAAAACGCTTCATGATCGGTCACAGCATGGGCACGCTGCTGGCCCTGGCCTTTACGCTGGACTGCGGGGGCAACCGTGATCTGAACGGCCTCATTTTATCCGGCTGTGCGGTGAATGGCGATGAAACCGTGCCGGCCGCCCTGCGCCACGTCGGCCGCCTCCTCCAGTCCGTGGTTCCCACCCTGCCGCTGCTGCCCGGCGTGCCCCCTGCCGAACTCTCCACCGATCCGGCCGTGGTGCAGGCCTACGCCGCCGATCCGCTGGTGTATCATGGCTGGTGGCGCGTGGGCATGGGCTTCGGGCTGCTCCAGGCCGGGCAGGCGCTGCGGGCCCGCGCCGGCGCAATCACGCTGCCGCTGCTCATCCTGCATGGCGCAGACGACAAAATCACCCCGGTTTCCGGCAGCCACCTCCTTTATGAACGGGCCGCCTCGGCGGATAAAACGCGGCGCATGTATGCCGGTATGCGCCACGAAATCTTTAATGAGCGCGACCGGGCGCAGCCCCTGGCGGACATACAGGCGTGGCTCACCAGTCATTAACCCGTGTCTCATCCATAACCGCACAATTCCGGTTACTCTCAGTCATAGATATTTGCCAATATAAAGATATTTGCCGCTGCTGCCACCATTGAACTGCATCTGATACCGGCATACCGGCAAAATTGCGTCAGCACTACAAAGTACATTCTTTTTTACGAGGTTCGTTTATGCCGGCAAAGTTACAAATTCAGAATGTTTCGCTGCGCTTTGGCGGCATCAAAGCCCTGCGTAATATTCAATTCGATGTTTACGATGGCGAAATTCTGGCCGTCATCGGCCCCAATGGCGCGGGCAAAACCAGCCTCATCAACAGCATCACCGGCTTTTATCATCCGCAGGAAGGCAACATCCTGCTGGAAGGCCGCAGCCTGAACCGCATTCCCCCCTCACAGCGGGCCCGCCTGGGCATTTCGCGCACGTTCCAGAACATCGCCCTCTACACCAACGCCACCGTGCTGGATAACCTGATGGCCGCCCGGCACATCCACATGACCACCAATTTGCTGACGGCCGCCCTGTTCAAAGGGCACACCGAGCGCGAAGAGATCGCCCATCGCCGCCGCGTGGAAGACATCATCGACTTCCTGGAGCTGGAGAGCATTCGTAAATCGCGCGTGGGGGCGCTCAGCTACGGGCTGCGCAAGCGCGTGGAACTGGGGCGGGCGCTGGCGGTGGAGCCGAGCCTGCTGCTGCTGGATGAACCGATGGCCGGTATGAACGTGGAAGAAAAAGAGGATATGGCCCGCTTCATCCTGGACATTCACGAGCGCCAGGGGACGACGATCATGCTCATTGAGCACGATATTGGCCTGGTGATGGATATTTCGCATCGGATCGTGGTGCTGGATTTTGGCGAAAAAATCGGCGAAGGCACCCCGGACGAAATTCGGCAGAATGAGCGCGTCATCAAAGCGTATCTTGGGCAGGAGGGCTAACCCCTATGGCAGCCATTACCCAACCATCCCCGGCCGCGCCGGCCCAGGGCAGCCGCCTGCGGACCCTGGTGGACGGCGTGGTGCATCGCCCCACCAAACCAGGCACCGTGTACCGCAGCCGGATGCAGCAGGAAGCGCCACCCTACCCCACCGAAGACCGCAACACGCTGCCCAAAAATTTTCTGCTGCGCGTGCGCGAACTGCACGACAGCATCGCCATGCGTAAAAAGCGTTACGGCATCTGGCAGGAATACACCTGGGATGAGGTGTATACGCATGTCGCCCATTTTTGCCTGGGCCTGGTCAGCCTGGGGCTGCGGGCCCACGAAACGGTGGCCGTCATCGGCGAGAATGACCCGGAAATGTACTGGACGCAGATCGCCACGCACAGCGCCCGCGCCCGTTCCTGCGCCATTTTTTCGGATGCCACCGCCAGCGATATTCTGTACGCCCTCACCGAAACCGATGCCACCTTCCTGGTGGCGCATGACCAGGAACAGGTGGATAAAGCGCTGGCCATCAAAGACCAACTGCCCCAGGTGCGCCGCGTCATCTACTGGGAAGACCGCGGCCTGTGGAATTACAAAGACCCCTGGCTGGCCAGCTTTGCCGATATTGAAGAACTGGGGGCGGATTATAAGAAAACCCATCCGCACCTGTTTGAACGGCTCATTGAGGAAACGCAGCCGGAAGATTGCATCGTCCTCAGCATGACTTCTGGCACCACCAGCCTGCCCAAATTCGCCATGGTGACGAATCATCAACTGACCTATGGCAGCATCATGAATTTTGATTATAACCGCGTCACCCACCAGGATAACTGGCTGTCGTTTAGCCCCATGGCCTGGCTGACGGAACAGGCCTTTGGCTTTACGCCGCATCTCATGTTCGGGATGCAGGTCAATTTTCCCGAAGGCCCCATGACCGTGCCCATTGACATCCGCGAGATTGCCCCGGTGGGGCTGCTGTTCCCCAGCCGCGTGTGGGAAAACCTGGCCGGGCAGGTGCGCTTCCGGCTGAATGACAGCCTGTGGATTAACCGTAAGCTGTTTGAATGGTTCATGCCGGTGGCGTATCGCATCATCGACCTGGAGGACAATCGCCAGGCGGTGCCGCCCACGCTGCAACTGCTGCGCTGGCTGGGAGAGCTGGCCGTCTTCCAGCCCCTGCGCGATAAACTGGGGCTGGTGCGGGCCCGCAACGTCCTCACCGCCGGGGCCATGCTCTCGCCGGATGTCATCCGCTTCTTCCGCGCCCTGGGGGTAGAACTGCGCCAGCTTTACGCCTCCACGGAAACTTACGTCACCATCCACATCCCCGGCGATGTCAAACTGGGCACTGTGGGGGTGATCGTGCCGGGGGTGGAGGTGAAAATTGCCGAAGACCAGGAAATTCTGGTGCGTACCGAAGCCCGTTTTAGCGGCTACTACAAAGCAGCGGATAAAACCGGCGAAGTGCTGGACGAAGAAGGCTGGTACCACACCGGCGATGCCGGCTATATGGACAGCGACGGGCACCTGGTATACCTGGAGCGCGTCAAGGATATGATCGAACTGTCCACCGGGCAAAGCTTTAGCCCGCAGTACATCGAAGGCCGCCTGAAGTTCAGCCCCTTCATCCAGGATATTATGACCATCGGCGGCTTTGACATGCCCTATGTGACGGCCATCATCGTCATCAATTTTGATAATGTGGCCCGCTTCGCCGAGAAAAACGGCATCAGCTTCACCACCATGGTCGATCTGTCGCAAAAGGCCGAAGTGGCCCAGCTCATCCGTGCCGATGTGGAGCGCGTGAATGCCAGCCTGCCAGAATTCAGCCGGCTGCGGAAATTCGTCATCCTGCATAAAGCCTTCGATGCCGACGAAGGCGAACTGACGCGCACGCGCAAGCTGAAGCGCCGCACCCTGACGCAAAAATACGGCGACATCCTGGAAGCCATGTACGGCGACCGCGACTCGGTGCAGGTGCGGGCGGAAGTGAAATACCGCGACGGGCGGACGGCTGTGGTGGAAACCCTGCTGAACGTGTGGCCGCTGTAAAACGGCCACTTTTGAGGTCATAGATCATTTATTACAGGGAAAATAACTTTGACCGCATTGACGAATTTTTACACGGGCTACAAACGCGAACTGCGCTGGCTGCTGATCGTGGGCGGGCTGGTGCTGGCGCTGCTGCTGCTGCAACCGCTGCTGGTGGATAAAAAAGTTTCGCGCATGATGATGACCACTGTCACCGGGCTGCTGGTGGGCGGGGTGTATGCGCTCATCGCCCTGGGCATCGTCATCATCAACAAAGCCTCCGGCGTGTTCAACTTCGCGCACGGGCTGATGATGCTGTTCGGGGCGATGCTGTTTTACAGCTTCTTCAGCGTGGCCCAGGTGAACCCGCTGGCCGCCGGGGCGCTGGTGCTGGCCACGGCGTTGATGGTGCTGACGATGGGCGGCCGCGACAGCCTGCGAAACCCGCGCAACCTGGCGCTGGCCGCGGTGGCGGTGGTGGTGCTCACGGCGCTGCTGTCCGTGCAGATCAGCGGCTTTCAGTTGATCCGCGCGGTCATTGGCGGGCTGGTGGGCGCGGTGCTCATCGGGCTGTGTGTGGAGCGCTTCGCCATTCGGCCCCTCATCGGCCAGCCGCTGTTTGCCTCCGTCCTCATGACGCTGGCCGTCAGCGAAATTATGCTGGGCCTCACCCAGATGACCTGGGGCAGCGTGGAAATTCCGCTGCAAATTTTCGCCGGGCTGAACAGCCTGGGCATTCCCACGCCCATCCGCTTTGAAGATGTCATCGACGGCAACATCACCATCCGCACGGAACTGGTCATCACCTTCATTCTGGCGCTGGTGGCCTTTGGGGCCTTCGTGGCTTTCTTCCGTTATACCAGCGTGGGGCTGGCCATGCGGGCCACCGCCGAAAATCAGGAGCTGGCGCGGTCGGTGGGGCTGCGGGTGCGCTTCATCCTGGCGATTGCCTGGGGCATCGCGGCGCTGCTGGCCATGGTCGGCGGGGTGTTGCAGGGCGGGGCCACCAGCCTGTCGCTGAATATGCCGGCGCTGGCGCTGCGGGCCTTCCCGGCCGTGCTGCTGGGCGGGCTGGAATCCATCGGCGGGGCGCTGGTGGGCGGGCTGATTATCGGGCTGGTGCAGGAATGGGCGAACTTTTTGTTCCCCGGCACGCAGGCCGGCACCGAACTCGCGCCGTATGTGGTGCTGATGCTGGTGCTGGTGGTGCGCCCGGACGGGCTGTTTGGCGAAAAGCGCATCGAAAGAATTTAAATACCCCGGCCCGGTCGATGCCGCCGGGGGCGCGGTGCCGCGATGCGCCGCTTTGACAAGAAGGATTATTTATGGCTGCCAGTATTCGCCCGTCGGGCGTTTTTGACACGCAATACACCCAGGATATTGCCCTGAACCGCACGCGGGGCGAGAAAAGGCAAATGTGGCTGGCCTTCGGGCTGCTGCTGCTGGTGCCGCTGCTCACCATCGAAGGGCCCATCGGCGCGTGGCTGAACAGCATCCAGATCGGGGCGCTGCCGACGCTGTGGGTGGGACTCATCAGCCGCATTGCCATTTACGCCATCGCCGTGCAGGGCCTCAACATGCTCATGGGTTACACCGGGCAGATCAGCCTGGGGCACGCGGCTTTCATGGGCATCGGTGCCTACAGCGCGGCCGTCATGGCGCGGGAACTGGGGCTGCCCTTCTGGGTGGCGGTGCCGCTGGCGGCGCTGTTCACCGGGGTGATCGGGCTGTTGTTCGGCATTCCGTCGCTGCGGGTGAAAGGCTTCTACCTGGCCATGGCCACCCTGGCCGCCCAGTTCATCATCCCCTGGGTGCTGCGCTACCCGCTGGAGCCGCTGACCAATGGCTCGCGCCCGCTGGAAGTGCCCGCCCCGCTGATCGAATTCAGCAGCTACAGCGATTATTCCGCCAGCGTGACCAATGGCACCCCTTCCAGCTACATCTTTCAGCGCAACCCGTCCTTTCTTTCGGACGTGGTGCGGGTGACGACTGTTTCCAGCGGTGCCGCGCCGCGCGTCAGCGTTAGCACGCGCAGCGGCCAAACGCTGCTCACCACGCCCCTCACCGACGGACAGGATAATGTGATCGGGCTGCAATTCATCGCCAGCGGGGAGGATATTTACATCATCACCGCCGAGCCGGCCGCCGATACCCTGTACCGGCTGGATGTGCGGGTGAACCAGGCGGTGAATTTTTCGCAGCAAAATGCCATGTACTACATCATTGTGCCGGTATCCGTGCTCATGTTCCTGGTCGCCCGCAACATCATTCGCAGCCGGGTAGGCCGGGCCTTCATCTCCATCCGCGATAATGACCTGGCCGCCGAGCTGCTGGGGATCAATGTCTTCAGTTACAAGCTCCAGGCGTTCTTCCTCAGTTCGCTGTATGCCGGGCTGGCCGGGGCGCTGTGGGCGTTTGATACCGGCACCCTCTCCATTGATAAATTTACGCTCACCCTGTCGATTGAATTTTTGGCCATGCTGGTCATCGGCGGGGCGGGCTTTCCGCTGGGGGCAGTGATGGGTGTCACCTTCATCAGCCTGCTCAGCCAGTACCTCATTCCGGCGCTGCTGCCCGTCCTGAACAGCTTTTTGCCCGCCCTGCTGCCTTTCATCAACGCGGTCAATCTTCAGGCGGCGCTCAGCCCCACCCTGTTCGGGCTGGCGATTGCGCTGTTCCTCATCATCGAGCCGCGCGGGCTGGCCTATCGCTGGGAGATTTTGAAAATTGCGTGGAAGATACGCCCGTATGCCTATTAGCCGGCAGTGGCGGGTTTATCGACAATCTACGGGGGAGATGCTGAAAGGAGTGCCGGGGGAGAGGGATCATCAGGAACGCCGCCTAAATGTGGTCATTTCGATAGCTTTTTAAAACCTACAGAGAGGATATTTACGATGCGTAAAATTGCCCTTGCGCTGGCGCTAACCCTGCTGCTGAGCATCACGCTGCTGCCGGCCCGCGCTCAGTTGCCCGATTTTATCCAGCATACCGATTGCGAAGTAGACCTGACCGGGGAAACCATCACCATCTACCACTTCGGCGACATCAGCGGTTCCTTTGCGTTCATCACGCAGCCGCTGCTGGCCGGGCTGGCGGATGCCATCGCCTTCTACAATGCCAATGGCGGCATCTGCGGTGCCACCATCGCCACCGATAACCGCGATACCGGCGGCGACCCGGCGCAGACCCAGGCGCACTACGATTACTACAGCACGCTGGACCCCAAACCGGATGTGATGGTGCTGTATGCCTCGGCCGATGCCGAACTGCTGCGTACCCAGGTGGAAGAAGACCAGATTCCGGTCATCATCTCTGCCGGGTCGGTGGAAGGGCTGTATGGTGAAGACGGGCGCACCCCCGGCTGGATTTATGCCACCAACCCGCTGTATGGCGACCAGATCGGCTCCTTCTGCGACTTTGTGGCAGCCGACCCGATGGACATGTATGCCGATGAGCCGGTGATCGGTTACATTAGCTGGCCCGGGGCCTTCGGGCAGGCGGCTTTCACGCCGGAAACCATCGCTTACTGCGCTGAACAGGGCGTGACCATCCTCGAAACGCCGGAAATCTTCCTGCCCACCGATACCGACATCAGCGGCCAGGTGCTGAACCTGACCGATGCCGGGGCCAACATCCTGTACACCAACACCCTGGCCAGCGGCCCCTTCCTGGTGGCCAAGACCGTGGTTGACCTGGGGCTGGAAGATGATGTGCGCCTGGCGGGCGTGAACTGGGCGCTGGATACGTCGGTGGGCCTGCTCAGCCGTACCTCCATCGGCTCCGATGGTCTGCCGGCCGTGAATGGCATCGTGGGCAGCCTGCCCTTCCAGTGGTGGTCAGAGGTGAATCAGCCCGGTGTGCAGTTCATCACCGAACAGGCCGATGCCAACGCCCGCGAACTGCCGACCCGCAACATCGCCTACATCCTGGGCTTTACGCTGGTGGATTTCTACACCGAGCTGTACATCCAGACGGTGAACCGCGTGGGCAGCCTGGACGCAGTGGATGGCGCGGCCATCAAAGAAACGATGGATAACATCGATTACTCGCCCCTGGGCATGTACAACATCAGCTTTGCCGGCGGCGAACTGCGGGCCGTCACCGAAAACCGCATCGCCATGATGGGCTTCGCCAATGCCGATATGAGTGGTCTGGCGACCTCCGGCGACGATGCGCTGAAGATCCCGCGCGACGATGGCACCAATATCTATGTGCCGGTGCTGGTGCCGCTGACCGATTTCGCCCCTGCGCCGGATCTGCGCCCTGGCGGCGAATAAGCCGGCGACGGCCGCCCCCCGGTACTGCGGACAGTGCCGGCGGGTGGCCCCGGGCCCTCCCGGTGCGAGCAACGCGCCCGTACCGGGGGCCGGCCCGGCGCTCACAGAATTCAGCCGGGCGAGCCGGCCCCGGCCGCCTGAAGATGTGACAGGATGATGTATGGAGCAGGTGCAGACCAAACGCAAAACGGATGCCGCCGATGGCGAAGCGGTGCTGTCGGTGAACAATATTGAAGTGGTGTACAACAGCGTGATCCTGGTGCTGCGCGGCATTTCGTTCCAGGTGGAGGCCGGGCAGGTGGTGTCGCTGCTGGGCCCCAACGGCGCAGGCAAATCGACCACGCTGAAAGCCATCAGCGGGCTGCTGCGCAGCGAAGCCGGCGAGATCACCCGCGGTAATGTTACCTGGCAGGGGCAGCGGCTGGACATTTACAGCCCGGAAGACATCGTGCGCCGCGGGGTGATCCAGGTGATCGAAGGCCGGCCGCTGTTCCGGCATTTAACCGTGGAAGAAAATTTACGCATCGGCTCCATGACGTACCAGGGCGGCAGCGCCTTTAAAAACGATATTGAGCGCGTGTACCACTACTTCCCGCGCCTGCGTGACCTGCGTAAGCGCGTCAGCGGCTATCTTTCCGGCGGCGAAGGGCAAATGCTGGTCATCGGCCGGGCGCTGCTGGGC
The DNA here is from genome assembly GCA_025454495.1 of Anaerolineae bacterium. GTDB lineage: Bacteria > Chloroflexota > Anaerolineae > Aggregatilineales > Phototrophicaceae > JALHOR01. Next base: position 2,179 of record JALOOI010000009.1, on the reverse strand, counting down.
CACCCGCGCCTGATGATGCTGGATGAGCCGTCGCTGGGCCTGGCCCCCATGCTGGTGCAGGAAATTTTTGAGATCGTCCGCGAGATTAACACGCGGGAACGCATGTCCGTGCTGCTGGTGGAACAGAATGCCCGCGCCGCGCTCGGCGTGGCCGATTATGGCTATGTGATGGAGAACGGGCGCATCGTGCTGGATGGCCCGGCCGCGCAACTGCGCGAGAATGAAGACATCAAAGAGTTTTACCTGGGGCTGAACCAGATGGGCGAGCGCAAAAGCTACCGCGACGTGAAGCACTACAAACGCCGCAAGCGCTGGCTGGGCTAACCGTAACCGTGACTGTGACCCTGACTGTGACCGGGCCGGCCCGGCCGCCGCTGCCGGTGGCCTCACCCCGCCCCCAACCCCGATCCCAACCGCAACCGCGACCGCGACCCGTACAGGAGGCCTCCTTTGACCGATGTGAATACCCGTATTCGTGAGCTGGTGGCACATGCGTTTGCCCATGCCCCGGCGATTCAATCCCTGTTCGACAAAGCCGGGCTAACCCCGGCGGACATCCAGAGCGCCGCTGACCTGAAGAAAATCCCCATCCTGCGGAAAGATGACCTGGTGGAAATTCACCAGGCGAACCCGCCTTTTGGCGGCTTTTTGACCATCGACCCGGACACGCTGCCGCGCATTTATATTTCGCCCGGCCCCATTTATGACCCGCAGCCGCCGCCGGCCGACCCCGCCGCCAGCCTGGAGCCGTTCCGCTACGTGGGCTTTGGCAAAGGCGACCGCGTGCTGAACACCTTCATGTATCACCTGACCCCGGCCGGGCTGCTGCTGGATGAAGGGCTGCGCGGCTGCGGCGCGACCGTCATCCCCTCCGGCCCCGGCAATACCGACCTGCAAATCATGATGGTGCTGGCCCTGCGCGTGACCGGCTTTGTGGGCCAGCCCTCCTACCTGATGACGATGCTGGACAAAATGGAGGCGATGGGCATCGCCCCGGCCGCCAACCCGCTGCGGAAAGCGCTCTTTTCCGCCGAGCCGTACACCCCGGCCCAGCAGGCGCGGTTTGAGGGGGACTATGGCATGGTGACGACTTCCGCCTATGGCACAGCCGACCTGGGTTTCCTGGGGTACACGCGCAAAGGCGTGCCCGGCTTTAAGCTGGTGTCGTCCATCTACATGCAAATTGCCGACCCCAAAACCGGCGAAGACCTGGAACCAGGCCACAGCGGCGAAATCGTCGTGACCACCTTTAACCCGGCGTACCCGCTGCTGCGCTTTGGCACCGGCGACCTGGGGGCCCTCGCGCCGGAGCCGCTGGAGGGCGGCCAGCATCTGCTGGGTTTGTACGGCCGCAGCGGCGAGGCCATCAAGGTGCGCGGCATGTTCCTGCACCCCAATCAACTGCGCATGGCGATGATGCAGTTCCCCCAGATCGCCAGCCTCCAGGCCATCATCACCCGGCCGGAGCATAACGATGTCGTCACGCTCAAAATCGAACTAAAAGACGGCGCGGCCGATGACGGGGTGGGCGCGAAAGTGCAGGAACTGGCACGGGCCGCCGTGCGCCTGCGCATCGACCAGGTGGACCTGGTGCCCCCCGGCACCCTCACCGGCGACGCATCGTTCCGTATGGTGGTGGATGCCCGCACCTGGAATTAAGCCCCGGCGGTGACACCCCCGCACAGCGGCGCGGATGGCCTGCGCTGGCAGTAGCACACCTGTCCATTCCGGGCGTATGATGGACAGGTGTTTTTATGTGGCGCGGCAGGCTATCCCGACACGAATCGGAGTGCCGGGCCGCCCCGGCCATGATATGCTGCACATATCTGGCAGGCACCGCAGCGAGGGGAGCAGGTATGAATATCTGGGTATCGTTCTGGATGGTCGCCCTCATCTGGGGATCATCCTTTATGCTGATTCGCATTGGCGTGGCCGAAGTGCATCCGCTGCATCTGGTGCTCATCCGCACCGGCATCGCCGCGGCCGGGCTGGGGCTGCTGGTGGTGCTGCTGAAAAAGCATGTACCGCGCCAGCCGCGCACGCTGCTATCGTTGATCGTGATCGGCATGGGGAATAACGCGCTGCCCTTTTTGCTCATCGCGTGGGGCGAAGAACGGGTGGAAAGCGGCCTGGCCAGCGTGTTGCAGGCCACGGCGGCGCTGTTTACGCTGGTGGTGGC
>JALOOI010000150.1 GCA_025454495.1 Anaerolineae bacterium | reverse complement strand
GGCTCAGTGGCCGTGATCGTCCGGCTGCTGGCCCACGTACCGCGCCCGCGGCCGAATCAGCGTGTCGGCGGCGTACTGCTCAATGGCATGGCCGATCCAGCCGACGGCGCGGCCCAGGGCAAACAGGGCCAGCGCCGTGCCATCCGGCAGCCCCAGGGCGCGGGTGAGCGCCACCAGCGCCAGATCAATGGCCGGCGCTTCGCGCAGCAGGTCGGCGGCGGCGGCCACGGCCGCCTGCGCCAGGCGCACCTCCGGCACCTCCGGGTACACCTGGGCCAGCAGTTCCAGCAGCAGCCGGGCCCGCGGGTCGCCCTCCGGGTACAGCTTATGGCCGAAGCCGGGGATGGCCTCGCCGCGCTGCAACCGTGCCGCCAGGCTGTCGCGCATGGCTTCGGGGCTGCCGGCTTCGCGCAGCAGCGCTTCCACCCGGCCGGTATAGCCGCCGTGCTTCACCCCCTGCATGGCCGACAGCCCCGCGCTGACCACCGCATAGGGCGTGGAGCCGGCCGAAGCCACCACCCGCGCCGTAAACGATGACACGTTCAATTCATGGTCGGCGCACAGGATGAGCGCGGTATTCAGCAGGGCCGCGGCTTCGGGCTGCTGTGGCGACCAGCCGCGCTGAAGCGCCCGGGCCAGCGGCAGCGGTTCCGCTGTTTCCCCGGCGATGATGGCCGTCATCAGCCGCAGGATGCGGGCCCCCGTGCGGGCCACCGTGGCCGGCCGCAGGTCATAAGCGGCGGGGTCATCGGCGGCGGCCAGCGGCAAAAACGCCTGCAACGTTTGCACCGGCGAGAGCAGCGTGCCATCCATCTCCAGATGCAGCAGCATGGTTTCGTAGCGGTTGGCCGGGATGGGCTGGCCGAACAGCGCCGCCGCCTGGGCCGGCTCGCCCGTCCACAGCAGCGCCGCCACGTCTTCCAGGCTGGCCGTTTGCGCCAGGTGCAGCGCATTGTGCCCGCGATAATAATACTGCCCCCCGGCAATCAGCGTCAGCGCCGATTCCAGCACCGGCGTACCCCAGTGCAGGGCTTCGCGGGCGGTGGCTTCCGGGTTTTTGCGGGCTTCTTTGCGGGCCAGCAGCTTATCAATATCTTCGGCATAGTAGCGCCGCTGCCGCCGGTTGCCGGCCGTCTCCGAACGAATCAGCCCCCGGCTGACGTAGGCGTACAGCGTGGCCGGGCTAATATCCAGCGCCGCCGCGGCTTCCTGCGCCGTCAGATAGCGTTTTGCCATGCCTGCTCCTGCAATCGCTTAATCACCATCATCATCGTCGTCGTCGTCATCGCCGGCGGCGGTGCTGGCCGGCGGCTGCGCCCGCTTCGCGTCCACCGCCCGCATAATCTGCGTGCGCGACAAAATCACCGAGTCGTCGTCCTCCGCCAGCAGGTCACGCGGGATAGGGATTTTGCGCTGCGCCAGGTAATCCACCAGCGCATCGCTAAATTTACGGGCGCGGGCTTCGCCGCCAAACTGCTGGCGAATTTCCCGCAGATGATCGACCATCCACAGGTACAGATCGGCCTCGGTGCGGCGCTCATCGCCGGAGCGCCGCAGCACCTCATGCTTGCGAATGAGGGTGATGGCCGGGCGGAAGACGTTATCGTACCAGTTGGCCGCCGCGTCGTTCAGCGGCACCGGCTCGCCGCGCAGGTGTTCCATCACCTGGGCGTGCAGGTAAATGTGGCCCAGCAGTTCCGGGTAGCGCGACGGCTCACTGAGATCAATGGCCTGATGATGCGGGCGGGTTTGCCGCAGCCCCGTTTCATCCAGGAAGGCGGCATAGGCGGCGGCTTCGTCCAGGTCGTGCAGCGTCGTTTCCGGGGTAATTTCGATGCTGGTGGGCAGTTCCGTCACATGCGCCTGGATGTGGCTGGCCCCCATCTGCCGGGCGATGGACACCCGATGATTGCCATCGCGGACGAAATAGACATCGCCTACTTTGTACACCTCAATGGGGGGTACGCCTTCCATACTGTTGATTTTGGCGTACACGCGGCTCCAGCGCTCGCGCATTTCGTTGCCTTTGGGCAGGAAGGTGCTGGTAAAATTTTTGTAGCGCCCCACGCTGCCGCGGATTTTGGCAATCTCAATATCCTGCAACCCCTTGTAGCTCTCCTCGCGCAGCCGCAGCCGGGCCCGCACGTCTTCAAAGCTCAGCAGCTCGGCCGATTTACCCCGCAGCAGATTCAGCAGTTCTTCAAAAAACGCCCGCGACCGGGCGGCGCTGAACTGCGACATGCCTTCCATATAATTTTGCTGGAATGAGGAATCGTCGGTCATGTGTCCCCCGCACTGGAATCCGCTTTTGATTCTATACCGGGGGCGAACTGAGGACAATGGCCACCGGGCGTATTGCAGGGCCCGGTGGGATAACGCCGGGGTGGGGTGGGGCGGGGCGGCCGCCCCCCCCGGCTTATTCGCTTTCTTCCGGCGCTAAAAAGTCGGACCAGGGCCCGTGCATCCCGTTTTCGGTCACGCCGTAATAAATACGCAGGGTGGCCCCGCCGCGCTGCACCAGGTCATAGCGCGTATCGCCGCTTTTTTCGTAGCGCCGCCACAGCCCGATCTCGCCCCGCCATTCCACCCGGTCGGCCCGTACCGGGTTGGTTTCGTACTGGCGGATGGCATAATGCCACAGCCGCCGCGCCGATGACTGGGTGACATTGGTGACGGTGCTGCCATTACGCAGATCGTGCATGGTGTAGTAGCGCGTGTCGCCGCGGTCTTCGATGGCCGCAATCTCCACCCCGGCCCGCGGCGGGCTGATGGCGCTGTCTTCGGGCAGCGGCGCATCCTGCGGCAGCGGCAGTTCCACCACGCCGGCCGCCACCACCGCCGGCAGTTCCCCGGTGACGGTGGCCGGGCTGGCCGCGCCATTTTTGCGGACTCCCTGCAACACCAGATTCACGATTTCATCGCGCACGGCCAGGCTGGTTTCGGCATCGTCGCGCACGTAAATACGGTTATCGCTCACGGCGTAGGGGCGGTCTTCGCCGTAGGGCACCAGCAGGCGCACGATGGTTTTGCCGGTCACTTCATGCGTGTCCAGGTCCACTTCCAGCGCCGGGGTAATGCTGCGGCTGATCTCATTTTGCAGCAGCTTAATGACATCATTCGGGGCGCTCACCCCGGACGGCTTCTGGCTCTTATCCGCACTGAGGCCCAGGTAAATGGTGCCGCCGTTGGTATTGGCGAAGGCGCACACATCCGCCACGATCTCCTGCCATTTGCCGCTTTTACGGTCGGCCACTTCATGGAAGGACTGCACCAGCGTTGCGCCTTCTTCGCGGGCCGCCAGGATAAAATCGTAGGGCTGTTTATCTGGCGTGTAGGGGCGCGTGCGCGAAAAATCGGTACCGGTGAGCATTTCGCGCAGCGCCTCAAAGGAGCGCTCGCGCAGGGCCATTTCCGTCACGCGCTCGCCCACGCCCACGCGCACATTTTTGCCTTCCAGGAAAGTATCCAGGCTGTGGGCATCGCTGCCCTGGATGCAGTGCATCCGGCGCGGGTATTCCGGGCGGGTGCCGTTAAAAAAGCTTTTGGTGGAATCGCGCCCGCGCTTGCCCAGGTCGGTCAGTTCCAGGGCGTGCAAATGGCGATCCTGGGTGTAGGCCATGCGCGTTTGCCCGCCGAAGTTCAGCCCGCGCATCATCACCCCGTGGGCGGCGTTGATGTGGGCGGCGATGGCCAGCCCGCCGGCTTCGTCAATCAGCCGGTAGGCTTCCAGCACATCGGCGGTGGAGCCGGCGGCCGGGTCGCCGCGTTCCAGCACATCGGGCGGCACATTCAGGCTCAGCAAAATATGGTCGATGGAGCGCAGCGGCGTGCGCGGGGCAAAGACCCCCAGAATGTGAAAGCCGAAAGTGGCGGTAAATTCAAAACCGGGCAGCACCAGAATTTTATCCAGCAGGCGGCGATATTCCGCCAGCAGGCGCAGTTCTTCTGGCAGCGCCCGCCCGCTGTGCTCTAAAAACGTCAGTTGCTCAATCTGGCGCAGCATGGCGGCATAGCCGTTCACGGTGTTATGATCCGTGAAGGCGATAATATCCAGGCCGCGATATTCCGCACGGCGGAGAATATCCAGATAGCTGGCATCGGGATCGTGATAATCGATGCTGGACGGGGTATGCAAATGTAAATCCACGCGATACCACTGCGTCCGGGATGCTTTTCGTGCCACGTTGCTCCAATCCTGCGGTACCTGCCCGCCGGATAAACCTGCCTCTGCCGGGGAGGCGGCGGGTTCAGCCCCTCCGGCAGCCCCCGGAACCTGGTCGCCGGTGCGCCCGGTGCGCCGGGCCCTCACTTGCCCAGCAGTCGGTGAAACAGCGGGGTCAGTGCGTCCGGTTCAAAGGGCTTCACAATAAATTCATTGGCCCCGGCCGCCAGCACTTCGGTACTCACATCCATCCCGGAGGCCACCACAATCGGCAGGTGCTTCAGGGTGGCATGGGCGCGAATCTGTTTCACCACTTCCACCCCGTGAATATCGTTCAGGTGGTAATCGGTCAAAATCAGTTCCGGCTGCACTTTTTCCGCCATCGGGATCACATCCACCCCGCGCGCGACCACCGTCACCTCAAAACCATCCAGTTCCAGCAGCATTTGCATCAGCGAGGTGGTGGTGCGGTCATCGTCCACAATCATGACTTTTGACATGCGGGTTCATCCTTTGGCTCATGATCGGCAAAGCGGGGGCCGCTGGTGCGGCCCCTGCTGCCTGTTAGTGTAGCCGGGTCATGGCGGGCTGTCCAGTTAGCGTGTTTCCAGCGCGGTTTCCAGCGCTTTATCCACATGGTTTACCAGGACGAAGGCCATCTGCCCGCGAATTTCTTCCGGCACGTCGTCCAGGTCGATGGCGTTTTTCTCCGGCAGGATGACGGTGGTCGCGCCCAGGCGATGGGCGGCCAGCACCTTATCCTTGATGCCGCCCACCGGCAGCACCTGCCCGTTCAACGTCAGTTCGCCGGTCATGGCGACCAGGCTGCGGGTGGGCCGCCCCGTCAGCAGCGAGGCCAGCGCCACGGCCATGGTCACGCCGGCGGAGGGGCCATCTTTGGGGGTGGCCCCGGCCGGCACGTGCAGATGAATATCGTGCTGGTTAAAAAAGTCGCTCGCCACGCCCAGTTCGCTGGCTTTGGAGCGCATGTAGCTGTAGGCGATGCGGGCGCTCTCCTGCATCACGTCGCCCAGTTGCCCGGTGTACTGAAAGCCTTTGCTGCCGGGCATGGTGGTCGCTTCGATGAACAGCACATCGCCGCCGACGGGTGTCCAGGCGAGGCCGGTGGCCACGCCGGGTAAATTGGTGCGGTCTTTCAGCTCGGTCTGGTAGCCAAACCGCGCCTTGCCCAGGATATCGACCACCAGCGGCGGGGTGACGGTGACGGTCTGCTCCAGCCCTTCGGCGATGCGCGTCACCACCTTACGCGCGGCCCGGCCGATCTCGCGTTCCAGCGAGCGCACGCCGGCTTCGCGGGTGTAATCGCGGATGATGGACAGCACCGCCGCCTCTTCAAAGTGCAGTTCCTCCGGCCGCAGCCCGTTCTCGCGGGTTTGCCGCGGCACCAGGTATTGCAGCGCGATGGCCAGCTTCTCCTGCTCGGTGTAGCCGCTGAGCGCGATGATCTCCATGCGGTCACGCAGCGGCCCCGGGATGGGGTCGAGCGAGTTGGCGGTGGTGATGAACAGCACGTCGGACAGGTCAAACGCCACATCCAGGTAGGTATCGCGGAATTCGGCATTTTGTTCCGGGTCGAGCAGTTCCAGCAGGGCGCTGGCGGGGTCGCCGCGGAAGTCGCGCCCCAGTTTGTCGATCTCATCCAGCATAATCAACGGATTGCGCGATTCCACGCGGCGCAGGGTTTGCACGATGCGCCCCGGCATCGCGCCGATGTAGGTACGGCGGAAGCCGCGAATTTCGGCTTCGTCGCGCACGCCGCCCAGGGACAGCCGGATGAACTTACGGCCCATGGCGCGGGCGATGGACGCGCCCAGGCTGGTTTTGCCCACGCCAGGCGGCCCCACAAAGCACAGGATGGCCCCGGCGCGGTCGCGGCGCATTTTGTCCATCTGCGTCTCGCGCTGTTCGTCTGCCCGGTCGGCCCGCAGCTTACGCACCGCCAGAAATTCCAGGATGCGCTCTTTGATGTCCTTCAGGCCGTAGTGATCTTCATTCAGCACCTGGCGGGCGTGGGCAATATCCAGGTTGTCCTCGGTGCGTTTGGACCAGGGCATGGTGGTCAGCCAGTCCAGGTAGGTGCGAATGACCCCGTATTCCGCGGAAGCCACCGACAGCCGCGCCAGCCGATCCAGCTCGCGGTAGCCTTCTTTGCGGGCTTCTTCGGTCATGCCGGCATCGTTCAGCTTGCGGCGAAATTCTTCCACTTCCAGCGTTTGCTCATCGCCTTCGGATAGTTCGCGCTGGATGGCCTTCATCTGCTCGCGCAGGAAGTATTCGCGCTGGCTCTTTTCCATTTCGGATTGCGCCTGGTTCTGGATTTTGCGCCCCAGTTCCAGCACTTCGATCTCTTTATTGAGCGTTTCCAGCAAAAAGCGCAGCTTGATGAGCGTGCTGTCCATCTCCAGCAGGCGCTGCGCCCGATCCAGATCAATGCGGACGTAGGTGGCCACGGAATACAGCAGGTGCAGCGGATGCTCCACCGAGAGCGCCGAAGCCACCAGTTCGCCGGGGATGTTGTTGTTCAGGTCGGCCAGCGCCCGGAACTGGTCGCTGACGTTGCGTACCAGTGCTTCCACTTCCAGCGTGTCTTCCACTGTTTCATCGATGCGCTTCACGCGGGCTTTCAGGTAGGGGGCGGTGGCCAGGAAGCGCTCAATGCGAATGCGATGCAGCCCCTGCACCAGCAGGCGCATGGTGCCATCCTGGGCGCGGAACATGCGATGAATGATGGCCAGCGTCCCCACGCGATGCACTTCATCCGGCCCCGGCTGTTCCTGTTCCGGGTCATAGGCCGTCACCAGCCCCACCAGGCGGTCGCTTTCGGTCACGTCATCCACCAGGCGCACGCTGCGCGGCTGGCCCACCGTCAGCGGAATGGCGGTATGCGGGTACACCACCAGCCCCCGCAGCGGCAGAATGGGCAGTTCGGCCGGGATAACGATATTGTTGTGATCGTCCTTATCGCGCCCGGCGGCCCCGTTGCCCCCGCTGCCGGTGGTGCCAATCAGCCGGGCGATTAGCTGTTCCAGTTCATCACTGCTCATACCCATCCCGTCCCGTGTTTCGGTTGCCTGCACGCGGCCCGCTGTGGGCCGGTGTTCTCCAATGTCAATAAGTGTACTGCCTCCGGGTAAAAACCGTGTAAGATATAAACAGGTTGGGGGTCATTTTGCCCGTTGCTGATGCAATCTTAATCAAGTGTGCCGGGCGGGCCCGGCCGGCGGGGCCCGTCAACCTTATGATAACCGATTTTTGCCGGCCGCAGGATAAGAAAACGGGCCCGGTGAGGGAGAAAGCGAGGGGCGGTGTCGGCAGTGGCGGTCTTTCAACAGGTGGAATTGTTCCGCGGGCTAAGCGAGGCGCAGTTAGCGGAGATTGGCCAGCTTGCCCGGCTGCAACAGCACGCCCGCGGCCAAACGATCTTTGAGCAGGGCAGCCCGGCGGATGCACTCTACATCATCCACAGTGGCCAGGTGGAGATTGCCGTGCGCACGCCCGGCGGCGATGTCTATTCGGCGGTGTACCTGGGGACGGGGCAGGTGGTGGGCGAGATGGGCCTCATTGATGCCGGCCGGCGCTCGGCGGCGGCCATCGCCATTGAGGAGGGAACCACCGTCTACTGCATTCCCGGCGCAGCGCTGACGGCCCTGTGTGAGCGTGATACGGCCGTGGGCTACATCCTCATGCGTAATATCGCCCAGGATTTATCCTTCAAGCTGCGTCATCAGGACTCAGACGCATAAGGCAGGTGGCGCGATGATTTACAAAGTGAGCTACGTGGAAGAAACCGGGCAGTACCCCGGCGGCATTAAGAATGAGCCGGCCCCGCCGCGCATCGGCGACCGGGTACAGATCGGCCCGCGCCTGTTTCAGGTGGTGGCGGTGGAAGAAATTTTGCCCCCGCGGGAGAATTTTTTGTATTTACAGGTCACGGTGCAGGTCATCGACGGGGACTGAACGCATGGCGGCTGCCGCGTTAACGCAGGACGAATTGAACCGCACGCTGCTGCACCGCCAGATGCTGCTGCAACGCCAGCCGCTCAGCCTGCCGGCGGCCATCACGGCGCTGGTGGGCGTGCAGGCCCAGGTGAATAACCCGCCGTACATCGGCTTATGGACGCGCCTGGTGGCTGCGCCGCGGGCGGCGCTGTCGCAGTTGCTGGAGGAGGGTACGGTGGTGCGGGCGGCGGCGCTGCGCTCCACGCTGCACCTGCTGACGGCCGACGATTATGCCCGGCTGCGCCCCACGCTGCAACCGGCGCTGGTGAAAGCGCTGGCTTCGTTCTTCGGGCGTAAGGTGCCGGGGGCAGAGGTGGCGGCGGTGGTGGCCGCCGGCCGCGCTCAACTGACCGCGGGCCCGTGCAGCTTCGCTGACCTGTACCCGGCGCTGCTGGCCGTGGCCCCGGAGGCGGATCCGCAGGGGCTGGCCTACATGGTGCGGGCCTATGTGCCGCTGGTGCAACTGCCGCCGGCCTGCCTGTGGGGGCGCGGCGGCAGCCCGCAGTACGCCCTGCGCGAGGATGACCCGCCGCCCACGCCGGCAGAAGGACTGCGGACGCTGTTCCACCGCTACCTGGCGGCCTTCGGCCCGGCCAGCGTGGCCGATTTTCAGGCCTGGTCGGGGCTGCCACGCCTGCGCGAACAGACTGCGCTGCTGCGCGAGGGCCTGACGGTGTATGGCAGCGCCGCCGGCAGCAACCCCAACCGTGAGCTGTTCGATCTGCCGGGGGCGGCGCTGTGCCCGGCGGACACCCCCGCGCCGGTGCGTTTTCTGCCGGAATACGACAATGTGCTGCTGGCCCACGAGGATCGCACGCGCATCATCGCCGCCGCTGACCGGCCGCGGGTGTTTTTATCCGCCGCCCGGGTGCGGGCCACCATCCTGGTGGCGGGCTATGTGCGCGGTGCCTGGAAGATCGACCGGGTGAAACGCCGCGCCACCCTGACGATTGAGCCTTTCGCGCCCCTCACGGCGGCGCAGCAGGCGGCCCTGGCGGAAGAAGGCGAGCGCCTGCTGCATTTCGTGGCCGAGGATGCCACCGGCACCGACATCGTGTTTGCGCCGCCCCCGTAAGCCCTATTCTCCCTGGCTCAGCGGACTCAGCAGGATGCGCTGGTTGATGAGGGTGCCGATGCAGCGCCCCTGGCGCATTCCATTTTCGATGGCGGAACGGTAATGAATGCCGCCGTACAGCCGCGAGATGGCGGCTTCCTGCGCGGCCGCCTCAAACGAAGTGTAGCGCCGGGTCAGCGGGGAGTGGCTGAACAGGATATGCGTCTGGTCTTCAAAGGCCCGCGCCCCCAGCAGCCCGGTCAGCACTTCGGCGGCCGCCGCCGAGACGATGGAATGGCCCGACGGGTATTCCGGGAAGGGCGGCGTTTCGATGTAAGGCGACCAGCGGCGGCGAATGTGTTCGCGGATGTACGTCACCGGGCGCGGCAGCATCACGTCATATTTGACGGCCCAGCCGCTGATGAAGGCATCATGGACGGCCAGCCCGACCATGGTATACAGCATGGCGGCCTGGCGCAGATTCATCTCGTACTGGTCGATGAGCTGGGTGGCGATGCTCACCCAGTGGCCGGCCGGGGTGCCGGTTTGCCCCGGCGTATCCACCCAGTAGGCGGCCGTCTCGCGCTGCCATTCCGTCAGGCCGCGCCCCACTTCCACCACCTCCAGCGCCTGCTGGTAAAACGTGGAGTCGGGGTCGGTGCTGAAGGGCACATCCGGGAAGATGGCGCACTCGAAACCGCCGCCCAGCACCAGCGTGCGCAGTTCGCCCCAGTACGGCTCCACCGGCTGCGTGCCTTCGGCCGTCAGGCGATACAGTTCCTGGCCCTCTGGCAGCACATAATCCCCGGCCCCCGCGTGCGCCTCCTGAAAGCCATCTCTGGCGATCCAGTCCAGCAGCGCCCGGCCCAGGGTTTCGCCATAGGCCAGCGAAGCTGCCCGCACCTGCGGATGGGTATCCTCCAGGGCGGCCAGGCCGGCCGCCCGCCGGTCACGGAAGGCCTGCACGGTGGCGGCCTCTGGCTCCACGAACAGCCGCGGCAGCACCGTGGCCATGGCCCCATGCATCACCGCCACCCAGTCATACACCTGGTCTTCGTTCCACAGCGGCAGGTCGGGCAGGTGGACAATCTGGCCCGCCAGCGTCACATTATCCGGCAGCCCGCCGAGCAGCGACTCGTACAGGGTGACGGCCGCATAGCCATAAATGCGCGAAGCCGCCGGGGCCGAAACGCCTTCAGCCTCCACCCGTTCATAGAGCAGCGTCATCCACGCCTGCGCCGGCTGCGGCGCGTATTCCTGCACCGGCTGCGAAGCCGCGGCATTGTCAGCGCGGGTGGGCCACGCCAGCCCGGCCAGCAGCAGGCTCAGCACCGGCCACAGCCACCATCCCCGCCGGTGATGCGGTCGTCTGGATTGCATGGTATCCCTCCCCTTCAGCAGTTTACACCTCATTGTAATCCACATACCGCCCGCCGCGGTGAACAGACACACCACGGCCGCCCTGCGCTCGCTCCACGCCCGCCCGCCGGCCCAAAACCGCGCCCGGCGGTTAGAACGTCTGTATTCCGGGCCGGCCCGCACGTATAATCAG
>JALOOI010000356.1 GCA_025454495.1 Anaerolineae bacterium | reverse complement strand
GGTGGAACAGGCGCGGCTGCGGCTGAAGCTGGCGCAGTATCTGGCGGCCGGGGTGGTGGTGTGGGTGGTGGATCCGTCGGCGCGGACGGTGGAGGTGTATGCGCCGGGGGCGGTACCGCAACTGCTGACCCCCGCCGACACGCTGACCGGGGAGCCGGTGCTGCCGGGTCTGCGCCTGCCGGTGCAGGACATCTTCCCGGCGCAGGGGCCCGGGGCCACACCGGCCTGATCGCCGCGCCGATGAGCCATACGCGGGTTATTTTTCCTCTGTGTCTCTGCGCCTCTGTGTTGAATCCTTCGCCCTCATCCCCCGGCCCCTTCTCCCAGGGGGCGAAGGGGAGCAGGCGGCGTTTTTTCCGTCCCTCGCCTGGGGGAGAGGGAAACAGGGTGAGGGCTGATCCTTTCCCGTCCCTTGCCTGGGGGAGAGGGATACAGGGTGAGGGCTGATCTTTTGCCCGCATCCCCCGCCGGGGCGACGGGGTGCAGGCGGCGTTTTTTCCGTCCCTCGCCTGTGGGAGAGGGATACAGGGTGAGGGCTGATCTTTCGCCCGCATCCCCCGCCGGGGCGAAGGGGAGCCGGGCCGGCCGGCCCTCACGCCTCGGTCAGCAGGCCCATCACAATCATGATGACCAGCGCCCCGCCGATGAGCAGGCCCGTCACTCCGGCCAGGCTGTAGCCCACGCCCAGCGTGCCATACGCCGCCAGCGAGGCGATGAGCCGCATTTGCAGCGCCCGTTCCCCTTTCGTTACGCCGTATGCGCCGCACAGCGTTTGAATGAGCGCCAGCGTGAAGATGAGCGTGGCCCCCATAAACAGCGGATCGGGCGGTAAATTGCGCGTGAACAGCACCAGCAGCCCGCCGCTGATGAGCGCCAGCAGCGGCAGCAGCACATCGGCGAACAGCAGCGTGACACCATCCACCGGCAAAAGCTGGCGCAAAAATTTTTCTTCCACATCGGCGCGGAACACGTACAGCAGCCCGGCCGGGGGCGCAATGGCCGCCACCAGCACCCAGCCGATCACCAGTTGGATGGGGGTACCGGCTTCCAGAATGAGCAGGCCCGCCAGCGTCATGATTGCGCCCCAGGCGGCGGTCATCACCAGCATCAGCGGGTGGCGTAAATACGTCAGCGCGGCGCGGGCCATGATAATCTGCCGTTCTTTCAGTCCGCGGGGCAGCCGCAGCCACGCCCGCCGCCCGGCCTGCTGTGATTGCCGCCGAATGCGTAACTGCACATCTGCCTGGCGGTAGGCCATCAGCCCCAGGGATTGCAGCCGGGCGTAAAGCTGGCTTTCGTCCATGGCGTGCGTCAGGTTGATGCGGCGGCCATAGCGCAGCACGCCCGCCAGCAGCAGCACATCCACCGCGACCATGAACAGCAGCACCCACGCCGGTAGCTGCCCGAAGGCCGCCACGATGACCATGTGCCCGGCGAACAGCAGCGCCTCCGGCAGCAGCAGCGCCAGCGGCAGCAGCAGCAGCGGCAGCGCCCACAGACCGCGCCGGCGGCCCACGGCCGGGTAGGCCAGGCGCAAAATGCCCGTCAGCCAGGCCAGCCCCCAGGTGAACAGCACCAGCAGCAGCGCCGGCAGCAGCGCCCGCCCGCTAACGGCCAGCGTGGCCGCGATGCTGGTATCCTCGCCGATGGCGTGGGCCAGCAGCGTGCTCAGCAGCACCACCGGCAGCGCCAGCAGCAGCAGCCGCAGGGACACCTGGCGCACGAAGCCGGGCAAAATGAGTGCCGCCGGCCGCACCGGCGCGGTGGCGGCATAGGCCATATCCGGGAAGTTGAGCTTGAGCGGGGTGGTTTGCAGGGCCGACACCCACACATACACCTGGCCCACCAGCAGCGGCACCGGCAGCGCCGCCAGCAGCGTCCCCAGGTCGGCCGGAGGGATCACGGTGCCCAGGCGCACCATGGCATCAAAGCTAAACGAAGCCATGGACAGCGCCCAGAACAGCAGCAGCGCCCCCAGGTACAGCGCGTAAAAACGCTCGCCCGGCTCATAGCCCAGCAGGCGCAGCCCGTAGACCAGCGTATCCTGCAACTGTCGCCAGCGCAGCCACAACAGCAGCCGATAATCACCCATGGCGGGCCTCGTGGCGGTCGCGCCGTTGTTGCAGCGCCGCCCGCAGCAGCGCATCCAGCGTGAGATCGCCGCTGATGTGCAGCACCTGGCGCAGCTCGTCCGGCGTGCCGGCCAGCAGCAGCTCGCCGCCTTCCATGATGACGTAGCGATCCGGGTGGGCTTCCGGCGGCAGTTGATGGCTGCTCAGCAGGATGGTCATGCCGTCCGCCCGGTGGCGGTGCAACTGGTGCCACAGATCATCCGCCGACACTGGATCCAGCGGGCCCAGCGGCTCATCCAGCAGCAGCAGCGCCGGCTCGATGAGCAGGGCGATGCACAGCGCCAGCTTGTAGCGCATCCCGCGGGAAAACGTGAAGGGGAAGGCTTCTTTGTTCACCAGCAGCCCGTAGCGCTCCAGCAGTTCTTCGGCTTCATCTTCCCAGTCCTCATACCCGTGCGCCTGGGCGGCAAATTGCAAATGCTCCCAGGCAGTCAGTTCGGTATAGAAGGGGGGCGTATCCGGCAGCAGCACCACATGCTCGCGGATGTCGCGTTCCTGGCGGCCGACGGAAATGCCTTTGATGTCAATTTCGCCCTCGGTGAAGCGCGTCCAGCCGGCGATGCACTTCAGCAGCGTGCTTTTGCCCGCGCCATTGCGCCCCAGCAGGGCCACCAGTTCGCCCGGCTGCGCCGTCAGCGACACGTGGCTGAGCGCCTGAAAGGAGCCGTAGCGGTACGAGACATCGCGGATATCCAGCAGCAGCGGCGGGCCGTCGGCGGGCGGCGGGTCGGCCGGCGCGGGCGCAGCGGCGG
>JALOOI010000355.1 GCA_025454495.1 Anaerolineae bacterium | reverse complement strand
GCTGATGTCGAAAGTATCCAGCCGCCAGTCTGTGCGTACATCCGCTGAATCGCTGAACGGGAAACTGAAAACCCTGTCAGCCAGGGTGGGTGTGGCGCTCGGCGGCGGCGTATTGGTGGGGGTATTGGTAGGGGTGATGGGGGTACTGGTGGGCGGCGGGCACCCAGGTCATGGTGGCCCAGAAGGCCACGACGTTGGGCGGGGTCGCCCCCGGCTCCAGCCGATCCCGCGACACCAGGTTGAAAACGGTGTTGGAGAAGACGTTGGCAATCGCCGGGCCCGTGCTGGCCAGCGCCAGCCCAAAGCCCAGGATCACCAGGACGACGATGAGCGCATACTCCACCATCGATTGACCGCGTTCCGTGCGAGAGTTAGGTGTTGGGTGCTGATTATCAGGCATGGCGTTCCCTGTTCATAGACCACAGGTGATGGTTGTCAGGCATGGTTTCCATGCTTTTAATACTACCTGATAAAGCCGGTTTTAGGGTTTAATTTCTTGTAGATAGTTGTCTGAATGCCTGTACAAATTTACAAACTATTGCGATGCCTGTCATGAACCAGTGACAGATGAGAGAGGATGCTTCATCATGGTGACAATTCTGGATGGCCGGGCCGTGGCGCAGCGCCTTCAGGCCGGGATCGCGGTGGAGGTGGCCGCCTTTAAACAGCGTTACGGGGCTGCGCCGGGCCTGGGGGTGGTCATGGCCGGGGATAACCCGGCTTCGCAGATGTATGTGAAGATGAAGCGCCGCGCCTGTGCGGAGGTGGGCATGGAATCGCTGGTGGCGCTGGTGGATGCGGATACGTCGCAGGCCGCCGTGGAGCAGCGGGTGCAGGCCTACAACGATAACCCGGCGGTACACGGCATTCTGGTACAGCTCCCGCTGCCGCGCCATATTGATGAGGAGCGCGTCCTGGGGCTGGTGAGCCTGGCCAAAGATGTCGATGGCTTTCATCCCGTCAACATCGGGGCGCTGGCCATGAAAGGGCGCGAACCAACGTTTGCGCCGGCGACTCCTTCGGGCTGTATGGTGCTGCTTCAGGAGACCGGCGTGCCCATCCGTGGCGCGAATGCGGTGGTCATTGGGCGCAGCAACATCGTCGGGCTGCCCATGGCCCTGCTATTGTTGAAGGCTGACGCGACCGTGACCATGTGCCACAGCCGCACCCGCGATTTACCGGCTGTGGTGCGCCAGGCGGATATTGTGGTCGCGGCTATAGGTCAGCCGGAATTTGTGCGCGGCGACTGGCTGAAGCCGGGGTGCGTGGTGATTGATGTGGGCACCAACCGGGTGGATGACCCCACGCAGGAAAAAGGCTATCGCTATGTGGGCGATGTGGCCTATGACGAAGCGGCCGCGGTGGCCGGCTGGATTACGAAGGTGCCGGGCGGGGTGGGTCCGATGACCATCACCATGCTGCTGCAAAACACCCTGAAGGCCGCCCGCCGCAGCGCCGAAGGGCAGGAGGGCTGAGGGTCAGTCGCCCGCGGCCGGGGCGGGGGGCAGCGGAAACAGCAGGGTAAAGGTGCTGCCGCCGCCTGGCTGCGTTTCGACCTGCACGGTGCCCCCGTGCGCCTGCATAATCATTTGCACCAGGCTCAGTCCCAGCCCGATGCCGCCGGTTTGCAGCGCGCGGGCGGGGTCGGCGCGGTAGAAAAAATCAAAAATATACGGCAGGTGCTCCGCGCTGATGCCCCGCCCGGTATCCTGCACCCGCACGATGGCGTAGTGCTCCTGCTGCCCGGTGCTGACGGTGATGCGGCCGCCGGCCGGCGTGTTGTTGAAGGCGTTATCCAGCAGGGCTTTCACCGCCGTGCTGAATTCCATTGGGTTCAGCGATACCGGGGGCAGCCGGTCATCCGGCGCGAACACAAAATCCACCTGTTCGCTGTGGGCTTTGTCATGGTAGCCGGAGAGGACATGCAGCAATTCCTGATTCACCTGGCGCGGCTCAGTTTTGAGGCCGGTGAGGGCCGTTACGGTGTGAAAATTGTCGATCTGCTGTGTGAGACGCACCACGTAATCCCGTATCTGGTGCAAATGATGCTGCACGCGGGGCAGGTCATTCGCGCTCATTTTGCGCTGAATGATGTAGCGGCTGACTTCGATGCTGGCCAGCGAGGTGCGAAATTCCTGTGAAGTCGCGGTCACAAAGCGCCCGATGAAATTGAGGCGTTCCTGTTTGAGCGCCAGCTCCAGGTTTTGCGCTTCCGCCTGGCGGCGCGGGGTGATGTCCTTCACCATGCCATAAATGCGGGTCACGCGCTCGCTGGCATCACGCACGGGGCGGCGGTGAATATACAGCCAGCGCACACTGCCATCATGGCGCAGAATGCGATATTCGCCGCTGGTTTCTTCGCCGCGGGCGGTCTTTTGCAGGTCTTCCCAGGCCCGCAGCGCATCTTCGGGATGGCCGCCTTGCTGCACAATCGCCTGTGTGGTGGGGATGCCGGGGCCGGTCATTTTCATCCCGGTGATGGGGGTGAACGAATCCGTCACCCATTCCATCTGGAACGTGTTATCCGGCAGCACCCGCAGGGCATAAGCGTAATCGGACATCATTTCGGAGATGATGCGGTAGCGTTCTTCGCTTTCGGTCAGCCGTGTTCGGCGTATCTGTTCAACTTTTTCCCGGTACCACAGGGCGATGCCGATAATCATGCCGGCCAGCAGGTTAAAGACTCCGGGCCCCAGGATGATCTCCGCCAGGGGCAGGGAACCGGGCAGCAGCAAACTGCACAGCAGCATCCCGGCCAGGTAACTGCCCGCCAGCAAGATCACCTGGCGGCGGCGGCAAAACAGGCTGGCGAACAGCAGCAGGATCACCAGGAAATAAAAAGTACGCAGCGCCGCCCCGCTGAGGGCCAGAGAGAAAATAATCAGCGTGCCGCCGGTGATGAGCGCTTCCGGGATGAAGCGGTCATAGCCGCGCTGAATGGCCAGCAGGCTGAGGCTGAACAGAGTGAAGAAAGCCAGCGGCGAAGCAGGATTTTCCAGGATGCCGTTTGAGTAAACAGCGAACAGGCGGCGGTACAGGAACACGCT